>CAYJMZ010000291.1:0-3837 GCA_964370995.1 uncultured Fimbriimonadaceae bacterium
GTACCGACTTGCGTGCGGAGCTCCCTTCATCCACAGAATCCGGTCGACTACCCACATCGAACCTCACCACGCGGCCGCCGCAACCGACGGAGCACAGGCACGAATCTTCCCACGCAGGCAAGAAACGAAGTCTGCATCATCTCGCGCCGAAACCTCCGAATAGCCATCCTGTGCTTCCATGGCAAGCTCGACCTCAACCCACGGAAATGTCTATAAAGCCCTATTCTTTGGACTGGATTGGGCGTAGCCCTCCTATATCGCCGCTCCCACGCCCACGAGCTCCACGCCATCCGCCCCTCCACGGAACACGATCAGCTTGTCGCCCACGCGGAAGTAGAAGAAACTCTCAAGCCCCGTGCCGGTTGCGCCGCCCTGACCGACCTCCCCACACGGGTCCTTTGAGCCCGCGGCAAGAGCGGCCACACGTTGCAGCCGGATCTTCGACCCGAGCGGGCCGAGCGCCGCCGCGATCTCGCTCTGCGCATACGCGTAGAACAACCCTGCACCAAGCGAGAGGAACCCACTGGCGAGCGCGTTCAGCCCAGCCGCCGCGCCTCCCGCGCCCTTGGCGAGGGCCTGCGCTCCGCCTGCGATCGCCTCGCCCACCGCGGCGCCTGGAATCTGCGCCTTCTCGAGCGCACCCTTCATCATGTCGTTGAGCTGCTGGAGTTGCGTCTTCGTCATCCGATCCTGGTACTTCTTCAGCCACGTCGCAAACTTCTCCATGCACGGGTCGACCTGGCCGAGCGGGGGTGGCGGATCGGGTGCGCCCCCCGGGGGTGGCGGCTGCTTGTTGATGGCTTCTTGGCGGGCCGCGGCCTCGCTTGCGGCCCGCTCGGCGTCCCGCTGCGCGTCGCGGGCGTCCTGCTCGGCCTTCTCCGCCGCAGCGCGGGCCGCACGGGCTTGATCTTGCGCTGCCCTGATCTTGCTCTCAAGTTGGGATTCAAGTTGCTTCTTACGCGCGATGAGGTCGCGGAGGCGCTGCCAGAACCGGTCCCAGCCCGCCTGGTCGGTCGGCATGGCGCCGCCGAGGGCGCCGGCTTCACCCGCCAGCCCCGCACCTCCCTCGATGCCGCTTAACCGATCCTGAAGGTCCTTCAGCTTCTGGGAGATGCCATCCCACGCTTGGCCGATTTGCGCGTTGTTTGCGGCGACCTCGTCCTTGTCGGCCTTGGCCTTCTGCGCCTCTGCGTTGCGCTTCTTGAGGTCTTCGCACTCCTTCTGCTTGGCCTTGATCTTTGCGTCAAGGTCCTTGGCGCGCTTCTTGGCGGCCGCCAACTTCTTGTTCGCCGCGTGCAACTGCTTGGTGAGGTTGCTCACCTGCCGGTCGGCCGCCGACGGAAGCCCTGCGCCCTCGCCCACAAATCCGAACCACCCCGAACCGTCCGAGTGGTTGCCGGTACCTCCCGTAAATCCGGCGCCCGTGTAGATGTCGCTGATCGCGTCCAGCGTGTCGCTGATCTCCTTTTGTTGGGCATCGCGCTCCTTCTCCGCGTCGGCCTTCTGCTTGTTGAGTTCGTCGAGTTCCTTCTCGCAGTCGTCCGCCGCTTTTCGGGCATCCTCGGCGGCCTTGTCCACGTCCCCCTGGGCGGGAGGCGCACCCCCGTCGAGCGCCTTGTTGCGGGCCAGGAGCTGGTCGATCGGCAACTTGAACTGCGCTTCGAGCCCGTCCAGGAGTTCGCGGTCGGCGCTCTGGAGGGCCTTGAGGTCCGACCAGTGCTTCCGAAGGGTTTGGGCGATGCGTTCGTACTCCTGGCGTCCCCGGTCGGCCTCGGCAAGCGCTCGGCCCCTGCGTGCCTGGGCGTCGCGCCCACGACGCAGCGCATCGGCCAAGTCGGAGCGGACGTTGAGCGCCACGGGAGATTGGATCAACACCGATGTCGTGGCGTAGGCGATCTGGCCGTCGGTGGACACCGCCCGCGCCCGTAGCTGCAGCACGGCGGGTGCCTTGACGTCCGGCTTCCACGTGTGCGGGCCGCCTTTCTCCACGTTTGCGACCGACTTCGATGACTCGGCCGGCCGCCTTTGGAAGCCATAGGCAACCGAGAGCACCGTTCCCGAGGATGGGTTGATGCGAAGCGAGATGGGGTCGCCCGCCTTCACGCTCACCGGCACGTCGCCGAGTTCGATTCGGAATCCCCGAGGCGCCGAGGCCTCGTCGGGGATTCCCGGCACGGTTGAGGCCCCGGCCACGCGAACCGTCTTCTCCGCGCTCCGCAGGCACTGCGCCAGATTGAAGAGGGTGCCCCACGCGCCTGCGGGGACCGCCTCGGGCATCCAGGCGGCCGTTCGCACGCCGCTGTCCGGCGAGCATCGCGCGAACTCCAACCCGGCGTGGACCTCGGTGCGGTTCTCGAATCCGGGGTATCGCTTGCGAAGATCGGCGGTAACGCGCAAAGCGGACAGCGTCAGCGAAGGATCGCCGCTCAAAAGCAGGGTGCTGCACGTCTTCGACAGGGACTCCTGCTGTGCATCGCTCAGGTTCAGACCCGCGACGAGCCCCGGAACTTGACCCACCGCCTCCCGCAGCATGGCGCCTCCCCCTCCCGAGCCCAGATTGGGCGCAAGAAGGCTTGTGAGTCCCGGAAACTCCTGCATGCCCATGAGGATCGAGGTGGGGTTGGCCAGCGATCGGAACACCGGCTCGTTGCGCGCGTCCATCGGATCCAAGCCCCCATACATCGCGACTTGGGCGGCGGAGTGCTGGTACTGGATCGGCGCGACCCCGCGGCCCAGGCGGTTGTTGATCCGCTCCATGCTCGCGCCGTTTGTGTGGATCCAGATCATCGCCTGGTTCCACGGCCCGAGGAGCGGCGCGTCCGCCGTGAGATTGAGCAGATTCGCGAGCACCGGGTCTTGGTTGGGAACGACCCGGAAATTCGTCATCGACGTGGGCTCGTGCTTGTCGATGTCCAGACACGCGACGCGCACGTCGAGCTCGATTTGACCTCCGGGTGGGACGGTGAACCGCTCGCGGGAGATTGTGACCATGCGCTGGACCTCGGGGTCGTCTGGCACAAGCACCTGCCCGGGCAGCACCGCGCCGGCGACCGTGTCATCGGTGTTGTTTCGAATGCGGTAGCGGACGTTGTTGAGGTCGATGCCGCGCCGCTCCACCGAGATTTCCGGCGGCGTTCCCATCGTTTCGACGGGTCCCTTGGGGGTGTCGAGGCGCCATCCGCCATCGCGGTAGGACCACGTGCGCTCGCTGCCGTTCGGGAGGCGGTAGCCGGAAGTCATCACGGGCCATTCGTTTATGGGCCGAGCCTCGGGATACCAGTACCGGGCCACGCGGATGGGCGCTCCACTGCCAAGCACGTTCAGGTCGAACGCGCGCAGGCCGAACTCCGTGTCCTGATAGTTTCCCGCGCTCATTTCGCGAGCGACGACGTGGAAGGGCATCGGGTCGCGCGCCTGACCCGCCGCGAGGTTCATCGCGTGCGCCAGGCCGATCTTGTTGGCCCCGTCTCCGTCGAGGGCGCTCATCGCCTGGGCCCAACCTTTGGGGTCGACCTCGGATCGCCCTCGAAGAACGAAGTCGTGGCTCAGGTGCTGCGTCGGTCGCGGGGTCTCATCGATGACCTCCCCCGAAACCGACGCGGACGGTTCGCGGTCTCGGATGGTGAAGGTGACCTGGGTGGTCTCCGTGGGGACAAGCACCACGCGGCCGGGCCCCACCGGGCCGGAGGCGATGGATGCGAGGACCAAAGCAACGACGATCATCTCGCCATTATAGGGAACAGCGCTCGGCAGGGCAAGTCGGGGGGGCGGGAGAGAGCAGAGAGCGTAGAGCAGAGAGCAGGTAGAGCAGAGAGCGTAGAGCAGAGAGCGTAGAGC
>CAYJMZ010000292.1:0-3825 GCA_964370995.1 uncultured Fimbriimonadaceae bacterium
GCCCCCCACCCTGCCCTCCCCCCGATCGCGGACTCCGGGGGAAGGGTTCCCGGATGACTCCGATCCGATGCCCGATTCCCGATCCCCGATCCCTGCTACCTGCTACCTACCGCCGGTGGTGGGCGTCGACCATCTGCTGCAAACGGCCGAGGCCTGCCTCGAGGTTGGCGCGAGGGGGGCCGAAGGAGAAGCGCACGTACGGCTCCAGCGGCGAGGGGCCCTGGCGCGCGCGGTGCGGGTTCACGTCGAAGAACTCGCCGGGCACGGTCAGCACCCGGTGCTCGAACGCGGCGCGCATGAAGCCCTGGCCGGTGTTGAGGGGCGCGGGCAGGCTGGCCACGCACCCGAACGCGTAGAACGTGCCTTCGGGCTCCTGGGCGAAGGTCACACCCATCGCCTTCAGCGCGTCGAGGGTTGTGCGCTGCTTACCGGCGAACACCGCGCGCGTGGCGGATGTCTCGGCGTCGGCTTGGGCCGGCTCGAGTGCGCGGATCGCGGCGCGCTGGATGGGGCGGCACGGACCGCCGTCGAGGAACGACCCCGCGGCGGTCAGCGTCTGGATCACATCGCGCGGCGCCATGACCCAGCCCACCCGCCATCCCGGGTAGCGGAACGACTTCGTGAGCCCATCGACGATCACCACCGGGTCCTCGTCCACATCCTCCACGAACGCCGCGGCGCTGACCGGCCCGCTTGCCCCGTTGGCATAGACGTAGTGCGAGTAGAACTCATCCATCAGCAGCGTGCACGCACGGCGCCGCGCCATCGCCAGCCACGCTTCGAGTTCGGCGTCAGACACCACCGTGCCCGTGGGATTGCACGGATTGCTGAGCAGAAGCGCCCCTAATCCGTGCTTGGTCACTCGGTAGTCGAGGTCGTCCGGGGCGATGTGGAACCCCGTCGAGGGATCGAGTTCGATCCAAACGGGGTCCACGCCGGAAAAGGTGGTCAGCAAGTCCTCGTACGCGGTGTAGTCCGGCGTGAAGTACCCGAGGCGCAGGGTGTCGAGCGCCGCCCCGATTCGGGTGAGCGCCGCGCGTCCGCCGGGAGCGACCGCCACGTTCTCGGCGGTGTACTGCGACGCCTTGCCAACCCTGTACAAACGGTTGTAGTGGGCCGCGACGGCCTCGCGGAGCTGGGGAATCCCCTCGACGGGACCATACGCGTGGTCGGCTGCGTCGATGGGCATGGAGTCGATGCGCGGAGGGGCGCCCTCGATCATCCCGACCTCCGGCTGGCCCTGGCCGAGGTTCGACCACGTCGGATCGCCCATCCGGTACCCGACCTTCATCGCCTCGACGTTGACCCGGATGACGCCCATGAACGGCAGGGAACGAAACGCGGAACGGGGCTCGGCGGCAGGCATCAGCCTATGCTACTTCGTCTTTCGTCGTTCGTAAATCCTCAATCCTCAATCCTCAATCCTCACCGCACCAACCACGTTGTATCCTAGAACGATGCACCTCGGCGGACGATGGCTTCTCGGGTTGGCGTTGGTGCCGTATGGCTTCTTGCTGGCGGCACCGACCACGCCGCAAGCGCAGAAGGTGGATTTCGCCAAGGAGATCCTGCCCATCCTCAGGGCAAACTGTTTCCCCTGCCACGGCCAAGACATCCAAATGGCGGGCCTGCGCTTCGACACCCGGGAGGGGCTGTTGAAGGGCGGAGCGAGCGGCAAGGTGATCGTGCCGAAAGACAGCGCGAAGAGCCTGCTGATGGCGCGGGTGCTGGGGTCAGACGGCAAGACCCGCATGCCCATGGGCTTCGCGCCCTTGCCCCAGGCCAAGACGGACCTGATCAAGCGTTGGATCGACGAAGGAGCGGATGTGGGTGAGGAGCCCGCCCTCCACTGGGCTTACGTGGCTCCCAAGCGCCCTCCACTGCCGAGCATCAAGGACCCCTGGATCCGCTCGGAAATCGACGCGTTCGTGATCGAGAAGATGCGCGCAAACGGTCTGCGGCCAAATCCCGCCGCTCCTCGCGAAACCTTGATCCGACGCGTCAGCCTGGACCTCACCGGCCTTCCACCGACGCTCGCCCAGATCGATGCGTTCCTCGCAGACAAGGGCGCCGACGCGTACGCCAAGCTCGTGGATCGCTTGCTAGCCTCGCCCCGTTACGGCGAGCACATGGCGGCCAAGTGGCTCGATCTCGCCCGCTACGCCGACACCAACGGCTACGAGAAGGACGAGCGCCGCAGCATGTGGCCGTACCGAGATTGGGTGATCGACGCCTTCAACCGAGACATGCCGTACAGCCGGTTCACCGAGCTGCAGATCGCCGGCGACCTCGTGCCCGGCGCAGGCATCGAGGGCAAGATCGCCACTGGGTTCCAGCGCAACACGATGTTCAACGCAGAGGGCGGCGTGGACAAGGAGGAGCAGCGCTGGCTGACCCTTGTGGACCGTGTTGCGACAACGGGGACCGTGTGGCTTGGAACCACGCTGGGATGCGCCCAGTGCCACGACCACAAGTTCGATCCGATTTCGACGAAGGAGTTCTACCAGTTCCTCGCGTACTACGACAACAGCGACGAGCCGACCCTGGAGCTCCCCTCTGCGGAGGCCGACAAGCGCCGCGAAACCTTGAGCGCCCAAATCGCGCAGACGGAGGCCGCCGCGCTGGACGAGGAGGGCAAGAAGAAGCTGGCGGCGCTGAAGCAGGAGTTGGCGAACACGCACGGGCCCACCACCCTCGTATTGGCGGAGAAGGACGGCCTGGCGCAAACGCCGATGCGCATCAAGGGCACGTACCTCGCCAAGGGGCCGATCGTCGACGCGGGGGTTCCGGCCGTGTTTCCTCCCCTCCCCGCGGGTGCTCCCAACAACCGCCTGGGACTGGCCAAGTGGATCGCCAACGACGCAAACCCCGTCACCGCCCGCGTGATGGTCAACCGTTTGTGGGAGCGGGTCTTTGGGCTGGGGCTCGTGGCCATCAGCGAGGACTTCGGCTCACAAACCAGCCCTCCCACACACCCCGAACTCCTCGACTGGATGTCAACCGAGTTCATGCGCGACGGATGGAGCATCAAGCGCGCCGTGCGTCGAATCGTGATGTCCGCAACCTACCAGCAGTCGGCCCGCGCCACGGCGGACAAGATCGCTGCGGACGCGGACAATCGTTGGCTGTCGCGCGGTCCCCGATTCCGGATGGAGGCTGAGGTCGTGCGCGACTCGGCCCTGTCGGCCGCGGGTCTGCTCAGCGCCAAGATCGGCGGCCCAAGTGTGTTCCCCGACCAGCCCGAGGGGATCTGGAGCAGCCCGTACAGCGGCGACAAGTGGTCTCCAAGCTCAGGGGAAGATCGCTGGCGGCGCGGCGTGTACACGTTCCTCAAGCGCACCGCGCCGTACCCGATGTTCCTCGTGTTTGACACCACGAGTCGGGAGACGTGCACCGTTCGCCGGGATCGCACCAATACGCCTCTGCAGGCCCTGGCGACCCTGAACGACACCGTGTTTGTGGAGGCCGCCAAAGCCCTCGCCGCGCGGATGGAAACGGAGGCCCCCGCGGGCGCCGGCGGGAAGGTGACCTTCGGGTTCCGGCTGGCGACCTCGCGCAAGCCCCTGGCGGCCGAGGTCCGGTCCCTGGTGCGCCTCTTCACCGAGCAGTTGCGCCGGTACGCGAAGGACCCAGACGCCGCGAAAGCCCTGGCGGGAAGCCCCGAGCACGCCGCCTGGACCGTCGTGGCCAATGTGCTTCTGAACCTGGACGAGGCGCTCACGAAGGGGTAGGGGTGAGGGGCTCCGGGCATCTCGAGTCCCCCACCTCGACGGAGTCCGTTGCATTGTGTCGAGGGAATCCCGTGCCACCCCCGTGTCGGGGGTG
>CAYJMZ010000293.1:0-3791 GCA_964370995.1 uncultured Fimbriimonadaceae bacterium
GCGTGGAACACCACGATGACATCTGGCCTGTCAATGGGAGCGCTCGTGCGCACGGGACGGTCACCCTGTGCAAGCCGAACAAACGAGCGCACCAGAGAGCCCTTCTTCTCGGAGCCGTACGATGAGAAGTGGGCGCCGTTCAAGCCCATTCTCACCACTGCCGCCGTTGCGAGGACCTGTCCCGCAGCGTGCGCTCCGAGCCCTCCGATGGACTCACACCTGATTTCGAAGTACTGATCCGGATGCGGTAACAACACCATGGCGATCTCCGACGGAGCGGGCGGCCGAACTCTGAAATGCCGGTCGACGCCCTTGTGTCAGCATTATGTGGTCGCGGCACCCGTTGCGATGTGACGGCTGTCATAGTCGCGCCGTTTGCGAGAGGCCACTATCGGTGTGGAGGTTCGCGCGTGGGTGCGCAACGCGCCGCGCGGCCTACTGGAAGAGGCTCTTGAACGACCCACAAACACGTCGGTTCGAAATCGTGGCCCGCGAGGATTACTCCGAGGCCACCTACATGCTCGAGGTGCACCACCCCCTCATGGCGCGCGCGGCCCGGCCGGGGCAGTTCGTGATCGTGATCTCCCACGATGGGGGGGAGCGCATCCCCTTGACCATCGCCGACTTCGACCGCGAGAAGGGCACCATCACCCTCGTGATCCAGGCGGTGGGGAAGACCACCCGCGAGATGCAGCAGACCTGCAAAGTCGGCACGGCGCTGTATGGCCTCGTGGGTCCCATGGGAATCCCAAGCCCCCTCGAAGGCCACAAGAAGGTCGTTTGCGTGGGCGGCGGGCTCGGCGTGGCCCCCGTGTTCCCCCAGGCGCGCGGGTTCAAGGAGGCTGGGGCGAGCGTGATCGGCGTGCTGGGCTTCCGCACGAAAGGGCTCGTGTTCTGGGAAGAGAAGTTCCGCGCGATCTGCGACGAACTGATCATTTGCACCGACGACGGCTCCGCTGGGCTCAAGGGCTTTGTCAGCGACGGAATCCGGGTGGCGATGGACCGCCACAACGACATCGACGAGGTGCTGGCCATCGGCCCTCCGGTGATGATGCGCGCGTGCGCCGAAGTGACGCGCCCCTACGGCATCAAGACCGTCGTGAGCCTCAACCCGATCATGGTGGACGGCACGGGGATGTGCGGCGGGTGCCGCGTCAAGGTGGGCGACAAGGTGAAGTTCGCGTGCGTGGACGGGCCGGACTTCGACGGACACCAGGTCGATTTCGACGATTTGACGCGGCGCCTTCGTCGGTACGCCGAAGAGGAGCACGTCGCAATGGAGCGGTGGAGCGAGAGTTGCCGCATGCGGGAAGGAAACTGATGGCGAAGAAGAGGACCATCCGCAGCATCCCCCAGGAACGGACCCCCGTGCGCGAACTCGATCCCGTGGCGCGCGGGTCGAACTTCGACGAGGTCAACTGCGGGTACACGGAGTCCGAAGCGGTGCTCGAATCGGAGCGCTGCCTGTTCTGCCCCGATCCGGCGTGCCTCGCCGGGTGTCCGGTCAGCATCGACATCCCGTCGTTCATCCGCAAGATCGGAGAGCGCGACTACCGAGGCGCCTACGATTCGATCACCGCGACCAATCTCCTGCCCGCCGTGTGCGGACGCGTGTGCCCTCAGGAGAACCAGTGCGAGGGGGTGTGCGTGGTCGGCGAGTCGCTTGCGCCGGTGGCCATCGGTCGCCTCGAGCGGTTCGTCGGCGACATCGCGATCGCCAACCACTGGGTCAATGTCCCGTACACCGAGCCCAGCGGGTTTCGGGTGGGAATCGTGGGCTCGGGACCCGCGGGCATGGCGT
The DNA here is from genome assembly GCA_964370995.1 of uncultured Fimbriimonadaceae bacterium. GTDB lineage: Bacteria > Armatimonadota > Fimbriimonadia > Fimbriimonadales > Fimbriimonadaceae > JAMLGR01. The sequence continues at coordinate 1,802 of CAYJMZ010000293.1, forward strand.
GTGCGGCCGATATGGCCAAGGCGGGATGCGAGGTCACGGTGTTCGAGGCCTTCCACGAACCCGGGGGCGTCTTGCGCTACGGGATTCCAGATTTCCGGCTGCCCAACTCGGTGGTCGATGCCGAGATCGAGAACCTCAAGAAACTGGGCGTCGAGTTCGAGTGCAACACCCTCGTCGGGCGCTTGTTCACGCTCGAGCAGATGATCGGCGAGATGGGGTTCCACGCGGTGTTCATCGGAACGGGCGCGGGCTACCCGTCGATGCTGGGCATCCCGGGCGACTCGCTGAACGGCGTGCTGTCCGCCAACGAACTCTTGACGCGCTGCAACCTGATGCGTGCGCGCGACTTCCCCAACGTCGACACCCCCCTCCCGCTGGGTCGGCGCGTGGCCGTCGTGGGCGCCGGCAACACCGCCATGGACGCCCTGCGCATGTGCCTGCGGCTCGGTGCCGAAACGGTTTCCTGCATTTACCGGCGCTCGAAAGCCGAGGCCCCCGCCCGCGCCGAGGAAGTACACCACGCCGAGCAGGAGGGCATCGAGTTCCACTGGCTCACCAACCCGGTTGCGGTGCTCGACGACGGCGACGGGAACGTGCGCGGCATGACGTGCGTGCAGATGGAACTGGGCGAGCCGGACGACTCGGGCCGCCGCAGGCCGGTGGCCATCGAGGGGAGCGAATTCGAGGTGGAGTGCGACCAGGTCGTGTTCGCCATCGGCACCAACGCCAACCCGATCATCGGGCAGACCTCGCGCATTCAACTCGACAAGCGGGGCTACATCGCGACCGACGATTCGTTGGCGACCTCCCTGGCGGGCGTGTACGCCGGCGGGGACATCGTCACCGGTGCGGCCACGGTGATCGAGGCGATGGGCGCCGGCCGCAAGGCAGCGCGGAGCATCAAGGCCTATCTCGGCCTGCGCGATCTGGGACCCACCGTCGACGGCATGGCCTCACTCTTCGGAATCGACCTCAGGGAGCAGAACTTTGCAAGGATCCGGATCTCCTAACCACCAGAAGCCCTCGCCCACCGCCGAAGCGCCGCCGCGTGCGGGCAAGGCGTCTGGGAAGTCCGGCGTCAAGCCCAAGAAGGAGGCCGTGACCCTCAAGCAGCACATCGTCGAGATCATCAGCGACTCGGGCGAAGGCGCGCAACGTTGCGGCCAGTCGTTCGGCGCGATCGCGGCTCGCACGGGAAACGGCGTGTGGACCGTGGAGATCATTCCTGCCGAGATCCGTCCTCCCGCCAGGAGCGTGGCAGGGGCGAGCGGCAACCGCATCCGCTTTGCAACCGGACGCGTCACAAACGGGGGAAACGAGACGGACCTCGTGGTGGCCTTCAACGAGCAGGTCCTTCTCGGACGCGTGCAGTCGCGCGCGCTGATGCCGGGGTGCACGATCCTCCTGGAGAGCATGTGGCGCGAGGACCCGAACCCGGCCATCTCGGGCGCGTACATCGACACGGTCCAGATGCTCCGGGACGCGGGATACGACCTGCGCGAGATCCCCATGGAGACCGAATGCCTCCGGCACGTGTCCGACGCGCGCAGGGGAAAGAACATGTTCGTGCTGGGCATGCTCTGCGGCATCTACAGCTTCGACCTGCAGGTTGCGCGCGAGCAGGTCGCCCTCACGTTCGGCAAGAAGTCCGCGGCGATCATCGACAAGAACATCGAACTCTTGGAGGCCGGGTTCGCGTGGGCCGAGGAGAACCTCGAGTTCAAGTACAGCGTTCCGGCCACCCGGGCGACCGAGCCCCAGATCGTGGTCAACGGCAACACCGCGTTGGCGTTGGGCGTGCTCGCTTCCGGCATGGAGATCTGCGCGATGTACCCCATCACGCCGGCCACGTCGGCGTCGCACTACCTGTGCGAGGCCTTCGATAAGGTCGGGGGGATCGTGCACCAGGCCGAGGACGAGATCGCCGCGTGCGCGTTTGCGATCGGCGCCTCCTATGCCGGCAAGTGCACCCTCACCATCACCTCGGGAC
>CAYJMZ010000294.1:0-3782 GCA_964370995.1 uncultured Fimbriimonadaceae bacterium
ATGCAAGGTCGGAATCCGCGAGACGTGGAAGCCACCTTCAGATTAGAGGCGGAACAGGTTTCGGGCTTCGGGAGAGCCGGGGCGGATGCCTGCGCTTTCGAAAAGGCCGAGCGCTTGGGGAAGCAGGGCCTGCAGGATGGAGGGGTGCTGCACCGTGTCGTTGATCACGCAGGCCGCGCCGAACCGGACCCCGCACTGCTCGGTGGTTTGGACCATGGCATCAAGAACGGGCCCGGGTGCCGGGCATCGCGGGAGGCTAAAGCCGATGGACATCGTCTGCCGCATGGACGAGGCCGACGGGCTCACAGGGGGATCGTCCAGCGCGCGACTCAATTCGAACAGGGGCTCGTCCCAACCTGGAACTCTCCACTCAAGTCCATCGGGGGTGCACGAGAGGCCTTGCTTAGCGCCCCACGCGGCGAGCGCTGCATCTTCGACGCCGGCGCCCGGAAACACGAGAACCGCCTCGATCCCGATGTCAAGGGCGGCCACGATCTCCACGAGGCCGGCGACCCTCGCGTCGATCTCCGCGGGTACCGGGAGGGGCATGGCGCGGCGTTGGAGGTTCGTCGCCAACGGCTCGAGGGCCGCAAGCAGGCGCGCCGCGCTCTCGCCGTGCAGGCTCCCGTGCCGCCCGATGAGGTCCCAGGCCAGGGCCAGAGAATCGTAGGAGCCCGTGGGATCGTCTGCCACGAGCGTGCGCCAGCGCGTATCGGCCGGACCCATCACATACGCCTCAGGTTGTCCAAGCGCCCGTTGCCAGGCCGGATCGAGCAACACCCGCGCTTCTGAAGCGGTCATGGACCGGGGGCCGACGATCTCGATGACGTACTGCACCTGGTGTAGCGGTGCGGGGTCGGGAAGCTCAGGCAGGGGCGGAGCGATCATCAATCCGTGTACTCGAGTTCCTGGAGCATCCGAGGGTTCATGCGCCAGTCGGGGCGTACCTTGACCACGAGTTCCAAATAGACGCGTTTGCCCAGCATTTCCTCAATCTCGATGCGCGCCGCAGTGCCGACCTCTTTGAGAAACCGACCCTTCTGGCCGATGACGATCGCCTTTTGGCCCTCCTTTTCCACAATGATGCACGCGCCGATGCGCACGAGCCCCGACGCTTCCTCCTCCCAGGTCTCGACCATCACCGCGGTGGCGTAGGGCAACTCTTGCCGGGACGCCAGGAGGATCTTCTCTCGCACCAATTCCGCGGCGACGAACCTCTGCGACTGGTCGGTCAAGTCGTCGTCTTCGAACCGTTTCTCACCCTCGGGAATGCGCTCGACGACCATGTTCAGGACCTTGTCCACGTTGTTGCCCCTAGACGCGGTCGCAAACATGTACGTGTCCGTGCCCAGCAGCGCGCAGTACGCATCCACGTGCCGTTGGACGTTCTCCGGCTGGAGGCGGTCCATCTTGTTGAGGCAGATCACTACCGGCAGCTCGGAGGCGGTGATCCACGCGGCGATCTGCTTGTCGAGATCCCCCGGCAAAGCCGAGCAGTCCGCGACGAACAGCACGAGGTCGATGCCGTCGAGCGCTTTGCGGGCGCTCTCCACCATCGCGCGCCCCAACTTGGTGTTGGGCTCGTGCACGCCTGGGGTATCGATGAACACGATCTGGTAGTCCGGGCCCGGCACGATGCCGAGCACGCGTTTGCGGGTCGTCTGGGGCCGACTGCTGACGATCGACACCTTCTGTCCCACGAACGCGTTGAGCAGCGTGCTCTTGCCCACGTTGGGTCGACCCAGGAGCGCGACATGGCCGTAGCGGAATGCCATTTCGCTACTCCCGCTTGCGGAATACGACGTTCATATCGAAATCCGAGTCTGCGATCGCCGTGGAGGTCGTGTCCGAGCCGTCGGTGTCTCCGCCGCCCCGTCGCCTGCGCCGCCTTCGCCGCCGGCCGGTGGAGGTGGTTTCCAACTCGGGTTCCATGTCGAGGTCGGGTTCGGCCTCGGGGGGCACGATCGGGCGGAGAAGGAAGTCCTCGCCTCCCTCATCGTCGGAGGCCCCGTCCATGAACGCGCCGAGTTTCATGATGGGCACGTCGAAGCTCGCCGCGTCGAAGTCCGTCGTGTCCTGGGCACGCGGAGGCAACTCCGCCATCGTTAGAATATCGACGGGATCGGCGGCGAGGATCATCTCGAGTTCGGCCCTCGCTCCGACGAGGAACAGGTGCGTGGCGCCGTCCACCGCGTGGAATTTCAGACTCATCGAGTCCGTCGTGATCCAATCCCGGTGCAGCAGATCGTAGACGGCCCACTTGTTCGGCAACGCAATGGTCCGTGGCCCGGTGCCCGTGCAGTGAACCGTGAGGAAGGGCGGTCGCACGTGCACGACGTCTTCCTGGAAGTTCCACACGTGGACGCCGGCAAGTTGCCCCAGGGCGCGGATGAGCCCCGGAGTGACCACCGGCTCTCCCATGAACACGCTGGTCCAGTTCTGCGAGGCATCCTCTCCCCGATACTCCTTGACCACGAAACTGGGTAGGCCAGTGGCGGAGTATTCGCCGAGAACGGTCGCATCCTCGGGGATCGCGAAGTAGCTCGGCTCAAGTTGCATGCCACCGACCAGCGTGCGGTCTTGGAACGCCTCGCACAAGGGGTGGCGGCGGTTCAGGATCGTGGTGCCCGACTTGCTGTGGAACGGCTGGGGCTTCAGCGCGATTCCCGTGACCTCGCGCGCCCTTTCGAGCGACTCCCGACCGGACTCGAAGAGGCCCGCTGCGTACAGCCAGAACAGCACCTTGTTGTCGCGCTGTAGACGCGTCTTGATCGCGGCGCGCAGTTCGGGGCGCATGTCCCACGCATTGAGGAACACGTAAAGCTTGCTTTCGGGGAAGTGCTCGCGGTGGGCAAGGTCGCTCAGCAGGTAGAAGCCCGCCGATATGCCTGAGCGGAGCACCGACTCCCGGACATCCTGAACGAGGATTGAGAACGCCTCTTGGTCGACGAGATACGCAAGCGCGCGCTCGTCGATGAAGATGGCGAGATCAGGATCTGCCGGCGGTGCCGCCATGCGCCGGATCAGCGCGTCGCACACGGCGGCGGCGCGCTCCCAAATTCCATGCGAGCGGAGCCAGCCGTTGCCCCACAGGTCCATCCAGCTCACGCCGGACGAGTGTGCGAGGGCCGAGCCTACGCCGCGCCAGTGGACGCTCTCGAGTGCCTGCGGCGTCTTGATGACCGGATTGAAGTCGTCCAGGTCCACCCCTTGGCCGATCGATGTCTTGAAGTCCTCCTCGCTGATGTACAGCTTGCCGTTGAGGGCGAAGCTGTCCACCGGGCAGGGGAACGGTGCGGCGCCTCCGGGTTGGCGCGACTTGTAGCTCGGCGGGCCTGCGATGAAATCGATGTTGGGGTGGCGCAGCATCTTGCCGAGCGCCAGGTGTCCGCTGGCCGGGTGGCTCCACTCGAACGTGTAGCCGTAGCTGGCGCCCACCAGGAGATAGCCCGCGCTGGCCTCCTTGACGCTGTAGGCCAGATCGCCGATGCGAGCGCACGTGGTGTCGCTGAGGAACAGGTGGTAGTCCACCCACCGACGCTCCTTGCGTGCAGATCGCACGAACTTGGGCTCGGTCTCGGCCCGCTCGTACGGGGGGATGTGCAACGTGTCAAAGTCCACGCGTCCATCGAACCACGCCGCGCGCAGGGCGACCCGGTCGTTGCTGTACCGGCTTCGGCACCACGCGCGGAACGCCTCTTGGGCTGCGGGCGACGTGTCGTATCCCCAGCCATCTGCGAAGAACCACTCGCCGCGCTCCAAGTGCAGGCCGAGGATGTGGT
>CAYJMZ010000295.1:0-3765 GCA_964370995.1 uncultured Fimbriimonadaceae bacterium
GTGCACGACAGCCAGAAGCTCGACGACGTGCTGGACCCAAGCAACACGGCCAGCGAAGTGTGGGCCGACAGCGCCTATCGCAGCCAGGCCATCGAGCAGAGGCTCGCCGAACGCGGTCTGAAGCGCCGCATTCATCGGCGCAGCACGCGCAACCGGCCGCTCGGCGCGCGCCAGCAAGCGGCCAACAAGACGCGCTCAACGGTGCAGGCGCGGGTCGAGCATGTGTTCGGCCATCAGGAGACCAGCATGGGCCGAAAGGTCGTGCGCACCATCGGCCCCCGTCTTCGGCGCGCGCACGACATGATGGGCCGGCTTTCATCCGGGCGCGTGGAGGAGCGGCTTGCCGCCGTGTTGATGCTCCTGGCAGGCAGCTATGGCTTGGAGGATGACGATGGAGTGCTCCTGAGTGTGCCGTTGACGCGCCAGGACCTGTCCGAGATGGCCGGCACGACTGTCGAGACGACCATCCGAATCATGAGCCGGTGGCAGAAGGAGCACCTGGTCTCCACCGAGCGTCGCCGGGTCCGCGTCCACGATATCGAGGGCCTGTCCATGGCCATGCAAGGCGGGTAGGGGGGGCATTCGTCGTTTGTCTCTTCCATGCCTCCGCATCCCCGATGTGGAGGCTATTTGGCCGTGCGTTTACGAATGGGGACGCGATCTCCCCCGCGAAACTGAGGATGGAGCCTCCACAACCCGATAGTTCCGTCCCCCCAACGACAAACGACCAACGACAAACGACAAACGATCTCCTCCGACCGTTCAGTTGCGGCCGACGGTCTATGATAGAGCCATCGTGGCTGCGGCTTGACTTGGAGGTTTCATGGGCAAGGTTCCCAAACGGTTTCAGGCATTCGTCGAGGCGAATCCCGAGGTTGGCAAGGCGTACAAGGCGCTGGGCGTCGCGGTTTCGAACGCCGGACCATTGGACGCTCGAACGCGGCAATTGGTGAAGATCGGGATCGCCGTCGGGGCGCGGATGGAGGGTGCTGTGCACAGCCACGTCCGCAAGGCTTTGGAGGCGGGTGCGACCCCCGAGGAGATTCGCCACGCGGTTATGCAGGCCACCACAACGATAGGGTTTCCAGCGATGATGGCGGGTCTATCCTGGGTTGACGACGTTCTCGAGCCCGCCTCCGAGTGAGCCGCGCACCCTCCCTGCTCCCTGCTCCCTGCTACCGGCTACCTCCCCCGGGGCCTACTCTCCGGCCAAAACGCCCTCGAGCGCTTCCTCGTCGAGAATCGTGATGATGTGGTGGTCGGTCCTCACGATGCCCACCTTCTGCCAACGGCTCATGACGCGGATGGCGGTTTCGGTCGTGGTTCCGGCCAGCTCCCCGACGTCCTGACGGGTCAGCGGCACCAGCAGCCTCAGCCCCTTGGGGCTCGTTTCGCCGTACGACTCCGACAGCACGAACAGGATCGTCGCGATGCGCTGTTCGACACGACCGCTCGCTAGCCTGGCGAGCAGGTTCAACTTGTCGTGGAGGCGCATGGAGGTCTTTCGGATCAACCGATCCTTGAATGCGTTGTTGGATTCGTAGATCGGAGCAAAACTGCGTTTCGGGATGCGCAGGTAGCGCGCGTCGGTGACGGCGATCGCGGTAAGGGGGCATCCTGTGCCTTCGATGGTGCCCATCAGGCCGAAGATCTGTCCGGGGCCCATGATTTCCAAGGCGGCGTCGTGGCCGGTTGGGGATCCCTTGACCATCTTCACAAAGCCCGTCGACACCAGCCCGAAATACTCGACTTCGCTGCCGCAGAGCCAAATCGTTTCGCCGCGCTGGACGGTGGCGAGGCGCGAACAGGCCGCCAACATCTCCATCTCCTCATCGCTGAGCGGGTTGAGCAGGGTGCTGGCCCGCAGCGAAGTCATGACCGTGGTTGGAGCCTCGTGTTCGACCATCGAGTTTCATTGTATCTCCGGGGAGCCACAGCGCACACGTTTGGCGCCCGGTTCGCACCCCTCCACGGTCGTGAATCCCAAGTACCGCAAAAATACCTGTACCCGATTGGCACCAATCTGGCCCTATAATAGGGGCAAGGTCAAGAGGTGCGGCCATGCCGCTGCGCTGGCGCGTGCGTGCCGGACCTCGGCAAAGAGGAGAGCCATGAATATGTTCGGTCCAAAAAGCGGGGCGCTGACGTTGGTTGCGTGCGCCGCCGTATTCGGTTTCCAGGCTTGGGCGGGTCCGAGCCCCGGTCGAGCGCCGGTGCAAGGTCCGGCGGTGGGGGTGCCGATGACGCCCTGGCAGGGTTCGGCGGGCATTACGGAAACCGTCGATCAGATCATGGCGCGCGAACTTGCGATCCCGATCTTCGAGACCCCGCCCCCGCTGTACGTGGGGCCCGAGCACGAGGTCCTTCGGCGTGGCATCCTGCTCAATCCCAGTTCGCCGCGGGTGTCGCAATGGCCCCGCGCGTACGGTCCCAAGGCGCTCGGAAAGGGAGGCCACGGTGGGGGTGCCTTCAATCCGCAGACCATCGGGACCAACTTTGAGGGCGCGAACTTGTCGGAGTCTGGCTACCTGCCGCCCGACAGCAACGGCGCGGTGGGCCCCACGCAGGTCTTGATTGCCCTCAACGGGCGCGTCAAGGTTCTCGGTCGGAACGGGGTGGTGGGTCCGCTCAACGTTTCTGGCATGGTCTTCTTCAATTCGGTTCGCAATGGCGCAGCCGTGTACGATCCACAGGTGCGATTCGATCCGACATCGGGACGCTGGTTTGTGCAGTCCATCAACGGGTCGACGCCAAACCGGATCATGCTTGCGGTGAGCAGCGGACCGACCATCACCGGTTCGAGTAGTTTCACGTTCTATCAGTTCCAGCAGGACCTCGTGGCGCCCGCAGGCAACACGGGCCAATTCGCCGACTACGATTCGCTGGGTGTCGACGCCAATGCGGTCTACGTGGGGTGCATCATGTTTGGCGGCGGCTTCATGGGCTCGACGGGCTGGGTCATCAAGAAGAGCTCGGTGCTTTCGGGTGGTCCGATCCAAGTCACCGCGTTCCGGGGCATCGTCCCTAGCGGCGGCAGTGCTGGTCCTTTTTCCCCCCGCGGCGTGGACAACGACGATCCGGCCGCGACCGAGGGCTACTTTATCGGCGCGGACAACGTGACGTTTGGCAAGCTCATGATCCGCAGGATCTCGAACCCCGGCGGTACGCCGTCCATCTCGGGGAACTTGGCGGTCACGGTGCCGAGCACCACGTTCCCCATGGCGACTCCCGCGTTGGGAAGTTCCTGGCCGCTCGACGGCATCGATGATCGTCTGTTTGCGGCTTCGATCCACAAGAACACCTTGACCGGGCAGTCCACCCTGTGGACCGCGCACAGCTTCCAGGTGAACGCCAGTGGGGTGGCGAGCAGTTCTGGTGGCAGGAACGGCTCGCGCTGGTACCAGTTGCAGAACATGACGACCACGCCCGCGCTCGTGCAGGCCGGCACGCTCTTCAACAGCGCGGCCACGAACCCGCGCAGCTACTGGTTCCCCTCAGTTGCGATGTCGGGCCAGGGCCACATGGCGATCGGCGTGTCGACGGCCGGCGCCGCGGACCGCGCGAACGTGTCCGTTGCGGGTCGTCTGTCGAGCGACGCGCCGGGCACGGTCCAGGCGCCCACCAACGCGACGGCGACGGGAACGAACTACAACTTGCAGTCGGGCACGCAGAGGTGGGGCGACTACTCGGCGACGCTTGTTGACCCCGTGGACCGCATGACGATGTGGACGTTCCAGGAGTACTGCAACGCCACGAACTCGTGGG
>CAYJMZ010000296.1:0-3682 GCA_964370995.1 uncultured Fimbriimonadaceae bacterium
GGTCACCCCCACAAGTGCGGGCACGATCCAGACGTGTCTGAACCGAGTGAAGGGCGCCGTTGCGATCAGCAGGCCGACGGCGCTGAGATGGTAGATGTAAACGGGCATCACCCACCCCGAGTCCGACAGATGGTTGACGCCGACGGTCAAGAAGCCGCTCACGATCGAGTTCAGCAGGAGCTGGACGAACAGGAAGTCCCTTCCCATCGTCAGGCCGTTGTCGATGAACGCGTCGTTCCGATAGCGGTTCATGACGTAGCACAGTCCGGAAAACACGGAAACCCCGGAAATCAGAGCCAGAAACTTCGCAGGGTTCGTCATCGCCATCTGCGCGCGCTCGGGATTCGTTATCTGGATCAGGATGTCGGCGAGCGCCAGCCCGCAGAATCCATAGATGAGCAAGGCGTGCATGGCCCACCGGAACCGGTCGCGCCTCCAAAGCGAGGCGACGAGGAAGCCCTCGACCAACAGCGCGTACAGGAAGATGCCGGTTGCACGGCCGGTGCCGAAGCGCTTCACATAGGGGCGCAACTGGTTCCACCCGGCGCATTTGAGGAAGTAGCAGAGAACGCGGATGCCAAACACGAGGGCAAACAGGGTGACGCCGAGGAAGAACACACCGACGCTTCGTGCGGTGATCATCTTGCCGACTCTGGCGGAGATCGGGATGAGCGACTCGTCGGGCGTGCCCGCTTGCAGTTCGTCGTGCAGCCTCCGGACCTCATCGTCCGAAAGCACGCTCTTCGGGGTACCGGGCATCATGCCGGACCCTTCCCTCACGAGCTTGAGGAATTTTTCGTAGTTGAGCTTGGTCTGGACGATCGGGGGGCCGAGCCCGCCCATCGCCTTGACGCCATGGCACCCGACGCACACGGACGTGGTGTACACGTCGGCGCCGGCACCTTTGGGCACCATGCTGGGCTTTGCGTTCGCTGCGGCACCGGGGGTAAGGGAGCCCAACTCATCGTAGATCTTCTTGGAGTCTGCGTCGGAGAACTCGGCGGCCGCGAAGGGCGGCATGGAGGCTCCCCCTTTGCGCACGAATTCGAGGAACTTCTCGTAGGTGAGCTTGGTGTGGGCGAGTGCGGGTCCAACGCCTCCCTCGCCACTGTCGCCGTGGCACGGGGCGCACGCCGAGTCGGAATAGGCCCTTTGCGCGCCGGCTGCGGCCGGAAAAGCGAGCACGGCCGCCAACAGAGCGGTGGATGCGACAACCTGTGGTCTCATGCCTGTTTGTCCTCTTCGGCCGGTACGGGCGCGGCTTGACCCAGGGTCGCAGACTCGCCGGACGCCATGGGCCCCAGGTAACAGCCCGAGGGCTTGGTCCGCATCTGAGGAAGAAGGGTGAACGGAGTGCGCCCCGTGGCCGCCCGTTGCTCAACGACGTATCTCGAAACCTTGCTGTCCGGATCGTCAAGGTCTCCGAAAATGCGTGCGTCCGTGGGGCACGCAACCACGCACGCGGGATCCAGGCCCTCGTCCACGCGGTGGACGCAGTAGGTGCACTTGCGCGCCACGTTCGCCTTGAGCCGCGGTTTGACAAACTCGGACTCGTACTTCTCGTCTTCGTTGAGATACCACGAGTCGCGGTCAGTCAGAGCGATCTGGCCGTAGGGGCATGCCGAAACGCAGGCGCCTGTGCCGCGGCACCTGTCCTGATCGATCAGCACGACCCCGTCGGGCCTGCGCACGATCGCCTTGTTCGGGCACGCCTTGATGCAGGGGGCCTCCGCGCAGTGGTTGCACAGGGTTGGAATGTAGAGGCGACGGACGTTCGGGTATGTGCCGGATTCCACGTTGAGCACACGCGCGAAGAACACGTCCACCGGGGTGCCGTTCTCTTGTTTGCAGGCGAGCGTGCACGCGTCGCATCCGATGCAGCGCGTGAGGTCGATCAGCATCGAGAGCCTTGCCATTACTTCTCCACCCTCCGAACGTCCACGCGCGTGTCCTTCCAGTGCTGCCCCGGCGCGTACACCGCGGGCAGGTAGTAGTTCTCGTGGGTTGGTTTGACCTTCTGGTGCGTGTGCACGCTGTGGTACTTGCCCTCGGCGAGGTATCGATCCCACCAGGCGTGGTCCACACACAGCACGCCGGGTTTGATCGTCTGGGTGAGCAGCGCCCACAGACGATAGGCACCGTTGTCGTTGAAGATTTCGACCAGATCGTCGTCCCGGATGCCCCGCGCCGCGGCGTCGACGGGGTTGATCTCGACGACGGGTTTCCGATTCACGTTCAGTAGCAACGGGTTGTTGCTGTGCGTCGAGTGCACGCGCCATTTCGAGTGCGGCGTCACGATCGAGAGGGGCATCCGCTGGTCGGAATCCGGCAGGTGCTCGAAGGGCGGCTTGAAGATTGGAATCGTCTCACCGAGCCTTTGGAAGACCTCCTCCTCCTTGTAGAACTCCATGCGCCCCGTCTTGACGAACTCACGCTGGGCGCCCTCGGGGAAGGGGTACGCGCGCGGCGGGAACAGGTGGTGCTCCGAAAACTGCTCGTCACAGCCCACTTCGGGATCGGGCACGTCGAGACGCACGGGGCCCTCCTTGAGCTGCTCGATGGTGATGCCTGCGACCTCCTTTCCGCCGCCCTTCAGCATCAGGTCGATCGCACCGAACTCGTCCAGCTCGAAGTGTTTGAGCAGCGAGGGATCGAGGCGCCGCACCAGCTCCCGCACGATCCACAGCTCGGTGCGGCTGTCGTAGCGCGGTGTGAGCACCTCCTGTTGGATCTGCAGGTACGGATGGCATCCCGTGCCGACCAGCTCGACCTTCTCCCAGAACGTGGGTGCGGGCAGCACGACGTCGCTGTACTCGCACGTGGGCGACATCGAGAAGTCGATGGTCACGAACAGGTCGAGGGCGTCGATCGCGGTCTTCATGGGACCCGAGAACTCGGTCACCAAGGGGTTGGCGTGCGACACGAACAACGCCTTGAACCCGCTCTTGGGGAACTTGATCTTCGCGTTCATGGTTTCGGTGGGTTGCCCCATCACGAAGTAGTGCATGGGCACCATGTTCGGCTTCTTCCCATCGGGGAACCACCACGGACTCACGTCGAGTCGGAAGTGGTGCTGTCCCGAGTAGATCGAGACCGACTCGCCGGGCTTGCCGTGCGCGCCGACGAGGGCCGAGAGCAGGAGGATCGAGCGGATCGCGAGGTCGCCGTGCAGACGGTGGTTGACTCCCATCCCGATGATGATCGAGGACGGCCTCTGGGTCGCGTAGTCCCGCGCGAGTTTGCGGATGGTGTCGGCCGGGACGTCCGTGATCTTCGCGACCGTGTCCGGCTCGTACTCGGGCCGCATGATCGCATCTTCCAGAATCTGGAACACGGGCGTGACCGCCACCTCGGTTCCTGCGATTCTGAGCCGGCGCGTGCCACGGATGGCGGGACGCACACCCTCTGGGAGCTTGAGCGTGTCCATCGGGAGGACGTACGGCTGGTCGGTCGCTTCATCCCACACGACGAACTGGGCGTCGGTCCCAAGCCCGAGGTCGGATGCCCGCACGCGTCGGCCGTCGTCTGCGCGGATGAGGGTGGGGAAGTCGGTGAACGTGCGCACAAAATCCCAATCCACCAAGTCGTCCGTGAGCAGGACGTGGCACATGGCCAGGGCAAGCGCGCCGTCGGTCCCGGGGTGGATGGGACCCCAGAGATCCGCGCCCTTCGCGGTCTGGCT
>CAYJMZ010000297.1:0-1128 GCA_964370995.1 uncultured Fimbriimonadaceae bacterium
CTCCGAGTCGCTGCTGCGAAGGTGCATGAAGATGGGGTTCTCCTGCGTCCACGGAGCCAGGGTGCGGTACATGCGGCGCCTAGCGAGGCTCTGCCGCTCGCGCTCCTCCGCGTCGTGCAAGAGCAGGAACGACCGGAAGCTGGTGAAGGTGCCGCCCGCTTCGAGGCGCACATTGGGGCCCTGCGGGTACTGCGACGTGAGCAACAGCCGCCCCTCGCCGGTCTCCCCGATTTCGGCCGCATCGGGGTGCCGCCACAGGTTGTCCAGCAGCGCGTTGGACGCGAAACGCAGGCTCTCTCCGGTCACCGGTTCGCGCAGGCTGTTGCCCGGCTGGGTGGTGTAGGCGGGGTCATCGCGCCACCGCACGGCGGCCATGTGGTTGAAGGCGAACTCGGCCTCCATGTACAGCAGCCCGGGCGCCTGCGCGCGGTTCACGGCGATCTCGTCGGTGCGCATTCCCTGCACGTTCACGGCTTTTGCGCTGGGATTTCGGACCTCAAGCCACTTCGCGAGCACGGGAAGCCCGTCGTAGAGCTCGTACACCACGTCCGTCTCGAGCCCCGTAGGCAGGTCGATGAACGTGAGCCGGAGCTGCCGGCCACGGGGCGGCCAGACGCCACGGGGCGCGCCGTAACGGGCAGTCCACGCCGGCCGCTCCTCGGGGTTCACGGCACCCACCGCGGGACTCTCGGACACGCGCACGAGGCTCATCGCGCCCGCGGGCGGTTTGAGCTCCGCCAACCACGCAGCGTCGAGGTAGTTGCGGTCGCGCTGCCCGTCTAGGCCCCCCACCGCGACCTCTCTCCCGTCGATGACGAGGCGAGCCTCGGGTGTGGTGGCCCGCAGATACTCGAACCCCACATCCTGACGCTGAAGCGACACGCGCGCGACCCCCTTCGAGCGCACCCATTCACAGGACACAAGGCCGTTCGAGAGCGTCACGCGCGTCGGTTCGACCCTAGCGGTCGCAACATAGGGTGCGGCATCCAGCAGCCAATCCGGCCCCTTGGCCACCCCGAGAACGATCAACGCAAGAATCCCTCCAAGCATGCCCTGAGCCTACCTACCGCCCGCCTCTTGCATAGTGGCGCGGACGTCCCGTCTGCGATAACCCAGCCACCCGTACTT
>CAYJMZ010000297.1:1138-3622 GCA_964370995.1 uncultured Fimbriimonadaceae bacterium
GGCGCCCCCGGCCCCCCCCCCCCCCCCGCCACTATGCAAGAGTCTGGCGGGTTCATCCCTCCTCTGCTCAACACTCAACACTCAACACTCATCCCCGCAGCCGCGCTCTCGCCGGCCACGTACCCCGTGGACCATGCGGCTTGGAGGTTGTAACCACCCACGCGGCCGGCAATGTCAAGCACTTCGCCGCACAGGTAGAGCCCTTCGCAGCATCGCGAGCGCATCGTTTGGGGGTCGACCTCATCGAGGGCAATCCCGCCTGCCACAACCTCCCCCTTCTCAAGCGGGATGGCCCGCACGATGCCGAGAGGCCAGCCCTTGAGGGTCTCCACGAGGCGGTTCCGCGCGCGGCGGTCGAGTTGGGACACCACCGTTTCCGGGTCCACATCTGCCGCGCGCATCAGCCACGGCACCACGCTCTCCGGCACGATGCCCTCGACCAGAGTCTTGACCCGGCGCTTGGGATGGGCGCCGATCGCCTCGACCACCCATGCCGCCACCTGCTCCGGTGTGCGGTCGGGTTGCAGGTCCACCTCGAGCGTCGGCTCGCCCTCGCCCCACGTCTCGGCCAGCGCGCGGCTGATCTCAAGCGCGCACGGACCCGACACCCCCTGGTGCGTAAGCAGCACGTCGCCGCGCCAGCGGTCCACCTCCTTCCCACCCACGCGCGCCTTGAGCACGATGTCCCTCAGAGCGACCCCGCTGAGTTGGTCGGCCCACCCCCCGGGGAGCGCAAGGTAGATGGGCGCAAGCGCGGCACGCACCTTCGCCACGGTGTGGCCGAGTTCCCGCGCCCATGGCCAACCATCGCCCGTGGTGCCCGAAACCGGGTACGAACTGCCCCCGCTGCTCAGCACGACGTGCCCGCACGCGACCGTCCCCCCCGGCGTCTCGACACCCGTGACCCGGCCACCCTCGTGCGTGATCCCTGTGACGGGCGTGGTCAGCCGCACTTCGACGCCAGCCTCGCCAAGCAACTCGGAGAGGATCGCCACGACCTCCTTTGCAGTGCGATCAACCGGGAAAATGCGCCCATTGGGCCGCGTGTAGACCTCCAACCCGCGCGAGGTGAACAGGGCCACCACATCGTCGTTGGTCCACCGGTAGCACGCGGGTCGAAGGAACCGGGCCTCGTTGGGGCGAAACGTGCGCAAGACCTCCTCGATGGGACCCGCGTGGGTGATGTTGCACTTGCCGCCCCCCGAGATCAGGATCTTGGTTCCGATCCGAGGGGTCTTTTCAAGCACCAACACCCGCGCGCCGCACTCGGCCGCGCGCAGGGCAGCCATGATCCCGGCGGCGCCCGCACCGACCACCAGCACGTCGCACTGCTTCACAGCACCTTGGTGTACACGATCTGATCGTACACGGGTCGGTAGCCGAGTTCCAAGTTGAGCGTCAGCATCGGGTTGACCTCGCTGTTCTCGGTCACCACCCGTCGCCCGCCCCGCTTGAACGCTTCGGCGAGGGCGTGCTGTTTGAGCACGCGCGCAATGCCACGGCGCCGCCAATAGCGCTTGACCCCCGTGAGCCCGGTATTGAGCAGATCGGATTCGACGAGGCTGGGAAACAGCATCGTCATTCCGACAACCTCGTCCCCATCCATGGCCACGAATTGCAGGTCGGGGTCGAAGTGCTCGGTGTCGATCTGAAGCTTGCAATACGACTCGAAGGGCATGTCCTGCCACTCCTCGTCGAAGGGGATGTCGTGCGTGAGCACCATGTCGTACTCCCAATATTGCCGCTTCCAATCGGCCCCGGTGCGCTCGATCCACCAGGACAGCGGCTGAATGTGGATCCCGGTGGCCGCAACCGCCTCCGGTGTCGGGGGCGCGGGTGGGGCGGCAGGGTCGAGCTTGGCCATGGTTACCGGCGAACGGTCGGTCTCCACGTAGCCGTCACTTCGCAAGACCTCCGCGATCTCGGGTCGCACCGAGCTGATCATGGTGCGCACCCGCTGGGCACCCAATCCGACAACGACACTCTCAAGCGCCCCCAGGGTCGACGCGAAGCGCTCGCCCATGTGTGGGCCGTCCTCGGGGGCGGTGAACACTTCAAAAAGGTGGGGGTCCGCGAACCAGTAGGGACGCAGCGACATGCCCGCGCCCAAGAACTCGGCCTCCCGATACACGAGATAGCGGCACATCGGCACGCCAGGCGGCATGGACTCCAAGGACGCCCGCATCCGCTTGCCCGTGGTTGGCTGCAAGGGAAACCATCGGTTCCGTAGCCGGGCGTACGTGGCGTAATCGGCGTCGCTTTCAATTCGCTGAAGCACAGGCGCACTCATGGCTCCCCACGATACCGCGCCACGCAACCGAAATTCGGGACAATCTCGGCTACGTAGCACAGGCTCCCAGCCTGTGTTCCGGCCCGGGATGGGATCACAGGCAGGGGTGCCTGTGCTACACCGACAACCGGGACGATCGCGGCTACGTAGCACAGGCTCCCAGCCTGTGTTCCGGCCCGGGATGGGATCACAGG
>CAYJMZ010000298.1:0-3602 GCA_964370995.1 uncultured Fimbriimonadaceae bacterium
GGTCGAGTTCCACCTCGCGGATCAGCCCGAACGACGCGCGGAACTCCGCACCGATCTGCCGCATGACCACCCGGCGCATCACGCCGTCCCAGGGCCGCACCGTGTACGAGCGCTCCCCGGCCTCGAAGTGGCACCCGAACGTGTAGACCCCGTACTCCCGGTTCGGCAACACGTAGGCGCCCGTCGCGCGGAGGTAGTCGTACAACGCCTGGCCCACATCGCCGGTCAGCACGCTGAATCCGTGGTGCTTCGACGCCGCATCGGGGCAGAACCCCATCGAAGCCGCGCCATCGGAGCGCACCAGCGCCCAAACGCCCAGCATCCCGCCAAACGCGAGGCGCATCGCCCCGTCGGAGAGGAACGCGTAGTCGCGGTCGAGCGCGCTGAAGAACAGCCCCGAATTGCCCGGCGTGTACCCCCCCAGGCACATCTCGCCCCGATCGATGGGCACCGGAAACTCCTGTCCGTCCGGATCGTCCCACAGGCGCTTGTCGCTGCCATACCACCACCAGCAGGGCGCCAGCGAGCGGGCCGCCAGCGCACAACGGACGGCCCGCTCGCGCTGCTCCTCGTCCCGCATGTGGCGCGCCGCGGCGAACGCCTCGCCAAACCCCGCCCCGTCCGAGCCGAAGGGGAACTTGTGGCGAAGCAGGTCCCGCGCCCGCCCCTCGACGCGCCCGCGCAGCTGCGCAGCCTCCTCTCCCATGCCCACGCGGTCCAACTCCTCGAGAAGCTCGAACACCGACGCGTAGCCCGGAATTCCCGCGTGCCCGTTGCGGCTCGAGACCCCGTACCGGAACAACGCGGTCCACGTGCGCCAAGCCAGTCGCCTGTAGGCGGACGCGTCGAACGACAACCCGCCGTAATGCTCCGCGATCCGCGACAGCGATTGGTACAGGTTCGCCACACGCGGGTACATGTTTGCGCGCCCAAAGTTCAAGGCAACCGAACCCAGGTCGGTCAACGTGCTGCCCACGGCGCCGTCGGACGGGTTTTGGAGATCGTCCTGAAGGAAGGAGTTCACGTACGCGTCCAGCACCTGGATCTGCGCCTTGTCCGGGTAGATCGCGTTCTTCTCGGCCAAGAACCCGGCGTCGCTGAGGCTTCCCTCCAGTGCGAACGCGTTGCCATAGGCGTCGTAGGTCTCGAACTTGTCGCCGCTTTCGACGTCCGCGACGACAATCGCATGCTCCAAGATCGAGCCGGGCAGATGGCACACCTGGTTCTCTACGATCCATTGCGCGCGCGCCTTGACCAGCGCCTCGATGGGGTCTGTGAACAGCAGGTGGGCGTGGCTCGACCTTCCCTGCACGTCCTCGATGGTCAGGCGCAAGGGGCCGGGCTCGCGCGGACGAATGAAGCAGAAGCCCCCTTCTTCGTCGATGTCGGTCTCCAGCTCGGCGTCGCGGCTGACCACGAACGACTTGGGCGGGGATCCGGCGACCTCCACCGCGGCGCCCACTTCGGCGGGCGCGACGGCCCCGGGAAGGAGCTTCACCACGGGCTGGCCACAGTACTGCAGAGCCAGAAGCGCTCCGTCAGGCCCCTGCTCCGCGGGCACGAAGCGGGTCTGCACCGTGCGGGAATCGCCCGACTCGAGCACGAGCGACGTGTGGTCGTAGAACCAGGTGGACCACTTCTCGCGCTCCACCGCGGCGCGGCTGTACACGTACACGACGGGAATGCCCTCCCACCGGAAGTGGGTGTTCAGGGACGCGGGAACGTGGTTGAAGAACTCCCACGAGGTGTCCTGCCCGGGAAACACCACCAGTCCCGGCAGGTCGCCCGAGAGCCGCTGGGCGAACAGATGGCTGGCCGCGCCCCCGAGAAACTTGTGCACGTGCACCTTGTCGAGGAACATCGGGCGCATGTCTCCCTCTCCCGGCGACGGGCTCTCGTAGAGGTTGTTGAACGCCATCGGGAACGCGAGCTCCCCGATCTCGATCGGCATGCGCCCCCGGTTGGTCAGGGTCACGTCCCAGCAGATCTGGGGCAACGGCCCCTGCACTTCGTAAAACGTGCCGATAGCCTCGATCTCGGGCAACAGCGGCAAATGGTAGTGGAATGCCACGCGCAACGGATCGGGTTCGTCCCCCTCCTCGATGGGCAGGGCGGACACGTTGCGGGTGAGGATCCAAGGCTCCTCGGGCTTTGAGCGCGCACCGATGAGGATTGTGCCCGGGAAGTAGTCCTCGGCGAACTCGCCCCCGAACGTGATCGGGCTAAGCACGAACTCGAACTCGTCTCGCTCCTCGGGAAGGTCGGGATCGGCGGCCCAGAGCTGCTGAATGCGCCCGCCGACGCCGAACTCCATCGTGATGAGGGAGCCCGTAAGTTCCGGTCGATCTGCGCCAAAGTCTTCCATCCGGGGAGCGGAGTGTACCGGGTTGCCAGGAGCCGGGCACGGCGCGGGAAACTACGGTGCGACCGGCTCGCGCGCGTGGGCGAGGATGCTCGCCTGCCGCACGAGTTCGCCGGCGATCGCGCGCATGGCCACCGCGGGAGGGCCATCGGGATAGGCCAGCAGGGCAGGACGCCCATCGTCCGACGACGTGCTGATCGAGGGGTCGAGCGGCACCGAGCCAAGGAACGGAACCCCGTGCCGCTCCGCAAGGTCCCGGCCCGACATCCCCGAGAAGATCTGGCTCACCACGCCGCACGACGGGCAAACGAACCCCGCCATGTTCTCGACCACCCCGAGGATCGGCGTGTTGAGTCGGCGGAACAGCTGCACAGACTTGCCGGCGATGTTCGCCGCAACATGCTGCGGGGTGGCGACGATCACCACGCCGGTGAGCGGCGCAAGCTGGGCCAAGGACATCGGCGCGTCGCCGGTGCCCGGCGGAAGGTCCACCAGCAGGTAGTCGAGCTCTCCCCAATCCACGTCGGCGAGAAGCTGCTTCACCGTGCCCGCCACCATCGGACCCCGCCACATCACCGCCGAATCGTCCTCAAGCAGGAACCCGAGGGACATCATCGACAGCCCGTGGCGCACGATCGGCAGGATCTTGGCGCCATTCGATTGCGGCCGGTCGCCGACACCCATCATCAAGGGGATGCTCGGACCGTACACGTCGGCGTCCAAAATCCCGACCTTGGCACCCTGCTGCGCAAGAGCGATCGCCAAATTGACGGTCACCGTGGACTTGCCAACCCCGCCTTTGCCCGACGCGATGGCGATGCACCGCTTGACTCCAGGGAGCAGATCGTCCGCAGGTGCCGAGCGCTCGCGCACGCGGGCGGTCATCTCCACGTGCACGTCCGTCACACCGGGCAGCGACTCGATCGCCTCGACGCACTGCTCCTGGAGGAGCTCCTTCACGGGACAGGCGGGGGTCGTGAGTTCGATGATCGCCCGCACCGAGCCCCCGTCGATCGTGACGTCGGTCACAAACCCAAGGGACACGATATCGCGGTGCAGGTCGGGATCCTCGACCCCCTTCAGAACCTCGAGGACGGCTTCGCGCGTGACGGACATCGGCCCCACGATACCCCGGCACTGGGATCACCACGTGGCCGCGATCGTCCCGATTGACGGTCTCGTCGTTCGTCTTTCGTCTTTCGTGGGCTGGCTGAGTGGGTTGATCGCCCGCGTCACCAGC
>CAYJMZ010000299.1:0-3599 GCA_964370995.1 uncultured Fimbriimonadaceae bacterium
CCACAAACCACAAACCAAGAACCTACTCCACCGACGCACGGTCGCTCTTGTACTGCGCGTGCGCGGCTTCGAAGGAGTCCAGCATGGTGGCCACGGCGAGCAGGGCGTCGCCCGTGAAGGGCCAGATGAACGCCTCACGGTTGGCGTAGCACTCGCGGTTGCGCCGGCCCAGGATGCTGAACACGCGGGGCGGGACGGAGGCCTTGTTGGTGAACCCGATGGCGATGCGGCCCCCTTTGGCGTCGAGCTTGTCGATGCCGAGCGAGCGGGCGGTCATTCGGTGGCGCATGATCGTGAACGCCGCGTCGGCGGGTTCGGGGAGGTGCCCGTAGCGGTCCTCGACGTCGGAGCGCACCTCGGCCAGCCCCTTGGGATCCCGCGAACCCATCACCTGCTGGTAGAAGTACAGCCGCTGGGCTTGGTCGCGGATGTACGTCTCGGGAATCAGCGCCGCGACAGGCACGTCGAACGAGGGGAGGGGCGCCAGCGCCTCGATCGCCGCGGCGCCCTCGTCCGAGGTCATCGGCGGCCGCCCGTCTACGGAGTTCTTCAGCAGCTGGACGGCCTCGTTGATCAGCTGGGTGTACAGTTCGTAGCCCACCGCCGCCATGGCCCCGTGCTGCTTGGCCCCGAGGAGCTCGCCCGCACCGCGGATCTGGAGGTCTCGGAACGCCAGTGAATACCCGGAGCCGAGGGAACTGAACTCCTGGAGCGCCTTGAGCCGCTGCAGGGCGCCCTCGGACAGGTCGCGGTTGTCTTGGTACAGCAGGTACGCGTAGGCCTGCCGGTCGGAGCGGCCCACGCGCCCACGCAATTGGTAGAGCTGCGCCAGACCGAGGCGATCGGCGTTCTCGACGATGAGCGTGTTGGCGTTGGGGATGTCGAGGCCGTTCTCGATGATCGTGGTCGACAGCAAGATGTCGATCTCGCTGTGGATGAACCCGATCATCACGGGCTCGAGCTGCCTCTCCGTCATCTGGCCGTGGCCCACGCCGATGCGCGCCTGGGGCACGAGTCTGCGCAGCCTTTCCGCGACGTGCCCGATGCTCTCGACGCGGTTGTACACGTAGTACACCTGCCCGCCGCGCGCCAGTTCTCGCAGGAGCGCCTCGCGCACGACCTCCACGCTGTACGGGCGCACGTGCGTTCGGATTGGCAGGCGTCCGGGAGGCGGATCGTTGATCAGGGACATTTGGCGGATGTCCATCAGGGCCATGCTCAGCGTGCGCGGGATGGGGGTCGCGGTGAGCGTGAGCACGTCCACCTCGGTGCGCAGGCGCTTGAGCGACTCCTTGTGCCTGACCCCGAACTTCTGCTCTTCGTCGATCACCATCAGCCCGAGGTCCTTGAACTTCATCTCCTTGGACAGCAGCGCGTGGGTGCCGATCACGATGTCCAGGTTGCCCGCGGCGAGCTCCTTGAGGATGCGCGTGCGGTCGGCGCCGGACCGGAAGCGGTTCAGCAGGGCGATGCGCGTCCCGAACGGGGACAGGCGCTCGTCGAATGTGCGGAAGTGCTGCTCTGACAGGATGGTGGTGGGGCACAGCACGGCAACCTGCTTTCCGCCCTGCACGACCTTGAACGCCGCGCGGATTGCGACCTCGGTCTTGCCAAAGCCCACGTCGCCGCAGATGAGGCGGTCCATGGGGTTCGGCCCCTGAAGATCGCGTTTGGTGTCGCGGATCGCCTGCAGTTGGCTGGGCGTCTCGACCCACGGGAAGGTCGCCTCCAACTCCCCCTGCCAAGGCGAGTCAGGGCCGAAAGGGCGGCGTGACACCTCTTGTCGCTCTGCGTACAGCTTCACGAGGTCCGCGGCGAACTCGCGGGCGTCCTCGCGCGCCTTGGACATCGTCTTCTGCCACTCGCCGCCGGTGAGTCGGTTGAGTTTGGGTTGGGTGTCGCCCGGGTTGAGGTATTTCTGGACGCGGTCGAGTTGGTCCGCGGGCACGAAAAGCTTGTCGGGCGGGGCGTACTCGAGGAACAGATATTCGCGCTCGGCCCCTTGAATTTCGCGTTTGACGAGCCCGCGGAACACGCCGATGCCGAAGGAGATGTGCACCACGTAGTCGCCGGGTTTGAGGTCGAGCACGGTGGAGATCGGCGCGCCCTCGGAGAAGCGTTTTTGGGGGAGCCGGAGGCGTGCGACGCCGAACAGCTCGGCATCGGACACCACTGCGAGCTTTTCGGACGGCATCACGAATCCGCCCGCGAGGTTTCCCGCGGCGAGGAACGCACCCGGGGCTAACTGCGGGGCTCCGGTGTCGGTGGGGAAGATCTCGGCCTGGGCGAGCACGGCCTTGGCGCGCGTCGGCTGGTCCGTGCAGAACACGAGCGTGAAGCCCTGTTTGCGCCAGGTGTCGAGCGTGGCTGCGAGCGCTTCGGCCCGACCGCGGTACGGCTCGAGCGAGGCGGCGTCCACTTCGACCGCTTCGGGCAGCTTCAGCCAGGTCGGCAGGGCGTTCATCGCGCTGAGCGTCCACACCGCGGCCGGGCTGGCCAAGTGCTCGGGCTGAAGCATGAAGTCGTTGACGGTGCTGTGCAGGATCTCGCCACGCTCGGCGCGCGCCTTCAGTGCCCCGTCGAGGTCGGCCTCGGCCCGCACCGCAAGGCTCTCCAGTTCGAGCGGTTCGTCGAGCACGAGAAGCCCGTTTTCGCCCAGGAGGTCCACCGCGCACCCGGAGTCGGGGTGGAGGAAGGGCCGGTACAGATCGAGCCGATCGAAGTACAAGTGGTTCTGCAACGCCTCGGTGTCGCCCTCGACGAGTTCGCGAAGGCGCGCCGCGGCGGCATCGGACAGGTGGGCGGCCTCGCGCTCCATCGAGTCGAGCAGCAACTCGCGGAACTGGGGAGGGTCTGCGGGGTGAAGCGTCTCGCGCGACGGCGCCAGGCCGAGCGCTTGGACCGTTCCCAGCGAGCGCTGCGAGTTTGGGTCGAACGGGCGCAGGGTTTCGATCTCGTCGCCGAACAGCTCGATGCGCACGGGCAGGTCGAGTCCCGCCGCGTACACGTCGAGGATGCCGCCCCTCCGACAGTACTGGCCGGGAAGGCGCACGGGGTCCTGCGGTTCGTAGCCCAGCGTGTTGAGTCGCCTGATGATAGTCTCGGGGTCGATCGTGTCGCCGGGCGTGAGGGTGAGGAACGCGCCCCTCAGCACCTCGGCGGGCAGGGTGCGCTCCAGCGCGGCGGACGGTGTGGCGACGATGATGCACGGCTCGCGTTCCACGAGGTTGCGGAGGGCGCCGATGCGGTCCGAAAGCGCGGAGTGCTCCGGCGTCGCGTCCTCGAACAGGGCGGAGAGCCCGCTGGGGAGTTGGGATACGAACGCCTCGGGAACCCCGCACAGCGCGAGCTTGGCCTGCCACTGGAGCGCCCGCTCGTGGTTCGCGGCCACCACGAGGACCTTGCAGGGTTGGCGCAAGTAGGCCGCCGCCACAAGCATTGGACGGGCCTCGTAGGCCACCGACCGCCACTCGCACGACTCACGGGTGTTCAGGGATCGCCCGAACGTCTCGCTTTCCCCAAGCGCACGAGACCAAGCCGCGATCTGCATTTGAGGGGGCAAGGTTACCTCTTTGGGGATCGGGAATCAGGGATCGGGG
>CAYJMZ010000300.1:0-3568 GCA_964370995.1 uncultured Fimbriimonadaceae bacterium
GGACCGCACCCCTTACCGCGCGCAATACCCCGCATTTGTACTGGTTTCTGCCGTGGGACGCCCCTGTTCCGAGGTATCCTTGGTTTGTCGTTACTGAAGCGGTTCAGATTGGTCGATTCGGTTGCGGCATGAGTCCGGTGGTTGGGGTCTCTTGGGAGGATTGGGGACGACGTCTTGTTCCCCGCTGATCCTTGAAATCCCATCTTCCTTTCGAACCTGCGGGTTTGGGACTGTTTTGCCAGGGAACGGCCACGCGAAATGGCTCGGTGCATCTCTGATCGTGCACCTGGGTTCCGAGTTGGGATCAGGAAGGAAGGAAAGTCATGAACGTTGTGAACTGCAAGAAAGGGATGGGTGCCGCGATTCTCACTGTGGGCGCCCTGGGGGTGCTTGCCACTTCCGCTCCCGCTCAGGTTACGAACATCAATTCCGTCGTGATTCAAGAGCGGCGGTTCAACGATTACGCCGGGTCGACGTTGACAACCGTCAACAACTACCCCTCGCTGGTCAGCTTCAACGAGGGCCCGTTTGGCTCGGGTAATTTTGCGAACCAGCACGTGGCCCGGTTCTCGGAGAATAGCACGACGGCACGGTTGTTTCTTAACGCCGAGGCCTACGACATCTCGGTCGACGTGAATCTCGCGGTGGGCTCGACCTCCCCGCGAAAGGAAGCCGGATTCCGGATGGACTCGTTCATCGGCGGGGAAGGGTTCTTCATCCTGACCTCGGACGGCGAAGTGGCAGCGTTCGGCGGTCCGTTTCCGTTCTTCGGGTTCGGCAACGTGTACACGCCGGGCACGACCGCGAGGATGCGGATGATCTATCGGCCAGGCGCCGTGTCGACGATGGAGTACATGTTCAACTCCACGTCCAGCGGTCAGGTCAATTTCGGCAATAGCGAAAACGGGGTCATCAACGGCAGCGATTTTGGCAACTACGTTCAGAATCAGCCGAACGACAACAACTCCAACGACTTCAGCAATGTGGCGTTCACCAACTACGCGGTGGCCGTTCCGGAGCCGATGACGATGCTTGGTCTCGCGGCAGGCGTTGGCATGCTGCTGCGCCGGCGACGCAAGTAGGTCTCGGGGACCGGGTTCTGCATGGCGCCAGGCTTGGGCTTGGTGCCATGCCTGTTTGTGGGGGCCCGAGGTTGCCCCCCTGTCAGCGAATCCGGGGACAGGACGCGGGGGCGAAGCGCGGTTATGCTGTGTTTATGGACATCAACGTGCTTGGGCGCGACCGGACGCGGATGGAGATGGTGGGGCAATTTGTCGAGGTCCGCTGGACTCCGGGTCCGCTGGCCTTGCGGCAAGCCGGGCAGTGCGTGTATCTGGTGCGCGGTCACGAGAACGACATGCTCTGCCTCGAGCTTGTGTACTGCATGGAGGATGGTATGCACGGCTGCGACGCGATCTACTGGGTGAACGTGTTGGCCGTGCAGTACATGCGGGTGCTTTGCGAGCGCGAAGTGCACCAGCGCATAGAACTCCTCGAGCGCGAGGCGTTGGACAAGAATCCCCGGGACTAGCGGTGCTGAAAAATGCCGACACGACCGTGCCACCCTCGTGTCGGGGGTGCTTTGGCCGAGTGTTCGCACCTAACGCACCCCCAAGATGAGGGTGGCACGGGATCGGTAACGTCCGTGGCGCGAGAACAAATGGTGCGAGGCCCCTTATTCAGCACCCTGCTAGGTCGGCATCGTTCGGGTGTGTGCGCTGGCAGGAGTTCCGACCGGAGCGCCGAAGTACCGCAATAGGGGGAACGATTCGTTCTGCGCCCCGAGCGTCGGATCTTGGGAAGACCGGCTGATCACCATGTGGCAGATTCGAATGTTCGGGCGCTTCGAGGTCGTTTCTTCGGGGACGGCTGCGAGTTTTCGATCGCGGAAAGTAGGCTCGTTGCTGGCCTTTCTGGCCTTGAACAAGGGTCAGGCGATCGCCAACCACACGCTCCAGGAGATGTTCTGGCCCGAATCCGACGGCGACCGGCAGGCCCAGAGTCTGCGCCGGGCGATCGCCGACCTGCGCGATGCCCTGGAGGAGAACCTCGAGCGCGGCTCGATCGTGCGCACCGATCAGGGCAGGGTGTCCCTCGACCCCGCGGCGTTCGCCACCGACGTCGAGCGGTTCGAAGGTCTGCTGGCGGGCGGACAGGACCCCGCCGACGCGATGGTGCTCTATGGCGGGCCCTTGCTTGCGCCGATCGACGACGACTGGGTGTTCGCCTACCGACGGCAATACGAGGAGATGTACTGCGGGGCTGTGGACGAACTATGTCGGGTGCTGGTTGATCGCGGTCAGGGTAGGGAAGCGGTGCGCATGGCGCATGCTGCCATCCTTCTTGCGCCGCTCCGGGAGGAACCCTACGTCGCCTCAATTCTCGGCTACGTGGCGATGGGCAACCCTGGGATGGCGCTTCAGCAGTACGAGGCGCTTGGGAACATGCTGGCTGACGAGTTCGGCCAGACGCCCGGCGAGGCCGCAACCGCGGCGCTCGACGCACCACAGTGGCGCGGGCGTCCCGCACGCGAGGAGAAACCTACCGGGCCGACCGGCGACGTCGTGGGCGGGCCGGTCGCGACGGAGTCCCGCTTCTACATCGAACGCGATGCGGATCGGCGCGTCGCCGAGGCGCTGGGTGCGCACGAGGCCGTGGTCCTCCTCTTCGGGCCCCGCCAGACCGGAAAGATGTCCTTGCTCGCCCGTTCGGCCGCGCTCTTGCGCCAGCGAGGGGACTCGGTGGTGATCACCGACTTCCAGGCCCTCAGCCGGTCTGAGATCGAGCGGTCGACCACGCTGTATCGCGCCCTCGTGCACAGCTTTGCGACCCAACTCGGGTTGGCGTACGAGCCCTCGTGGAACGAGTGGATTGGGCCAAACTCGAATCTTGACGCCCTGATCGAGTCTCTCCTCCGGCAGGTGGAGGGGCCCGTGTGGTGGGCGATGGACGACGTAGACCGCGTGTTCGGCACCGAGCACGCCGACGACTTCTTCGGCCTCGTGCGCAGTTGGCACAATCGCCGCGCGCTCGACCCGGAGGGCCCGTGGAAGCGGCTCAGCCTCTTGATCAGCTACGCGACCGAGGCTCACCTCTTCATCAGGGACCTCAACCAGTCGCCGTTCAACGTCGGGGTGAGGGTCAGCCTTCGCGACTTCACCGAGGCAGAGGTTGTCGAGCTGGGCAGCCGCCACGGCATCGTCGATCCCGCTCGGACCTCGGCGGTTTACGCGATCGCCAAGGGGCACCCGTTCCTTACGCAGCGCGCGTATTCCTTCTTGACAAGAGGAGGTTCGGTCGAGGAGTTGGCGGCCACGGCACCCCTCAACGACGGTCCCTTCGGAGACCACCTGAGGCACCTCGTCGAGTCGATCCGGCGCGAGCCAGAGACGGCCGCCGAGGTCCGACGCCTGCTCGCGGGGGTGCCGTTCGAGCACCCGACGACCCGTCTGCGCCTCTGGGCCGCCGGGCTCCTGTCCGACTCCAAGGAGGGCGCCGGCTTCCGGGTCCCCGCCTACGAAGCGTTCTTGCGCAGCTCCCTGTAGCCTACTTCCACGGCATGCTGTTC
>CAYJMZ010000301.1:0-3562 GCA_964370995.1 uncultured Fimbriimonadaceae bacterium
CTGATGCTCAACACGACGAGGCATATGGAGGAGGATGTGGATTCGCGACTCAAGGCACTGGTGTCCATCGTGGAGCCATTGATGATCGTGGTGATGGGGGTGATCGTGGGGTTTATCACGCTGTCAATCATCACTCCGATATATTCAGTGGTTGATCATGTGAAGTAATGGGAATCAGTTGCCGACAATCTGGTTAGGAGCGTGTGCAAATGCATAAGGTCATGAGGAATCTCGGTCACAAGGGTTTCACTCTGGTGGAACTTCTCATCGTTATCATCATCATCGCGATTCTCGCGGCTGTGGTGGTTCCCAAGTTCGGCAACTCGAGCACCCGGGGCAAGGAGGGCGCGTTGAGGTCTGACCTGAAGGTCATGCGAAACGCGATCGACCTGTTCAAGGCCGACACCGGTCTGTTGCCCCTGGTTCTGGCGGATCTCGCTGTTACCACGGTGCCCGCCAACGGACTCAATTCGTCGGCGGTGTCCACGGCCATCGTTGCCTCCGAATGGAAGGGACCCTATCTGGACGCGGTCAATCCAGACCCGTTTGGCACGGCCTACACCTACACGACGACCGCAGGCGTCAACCTGGGCAAGGTTGCCTCGGCGACGGCGGGATACACCACCTGGTAAGAGTCGTCTCGCACGCTCCCGATATCGGGTCGGCGTGACGAACGTTCCGCGAGGATCGAACGAGCGGACGACTCGAACCTAGAGGGGATGGGCTGATGGCCCGTCCCCTCTCTCTATTCTCGTTTCGGTCTATGTGGTCGAACGCCCCAAAACAACCGATGATTGGGAAGGAGACATGCCGGTTCGAACCACGATTTCAGAGCGCGACGTCCTCGACCTTTTCGACGTTTCGTGGGCCTCAGACGCCCGGGGCTTGGAGCACTACCTCGATGTGCTGCTTCGCCGCAGCGCGCGCTGGTTCGACGCGACCTCGGCGTCCATCTTCTTGCTGCAGGAGTCGGGCGAGTACGTGCTGGCGGCGCGCACCGGTCGAGGGCGCAGGGCACCGATCCACGCGCGCGTTCGGTCCGGCGAGGGCATCGCGGGGCGCAGCATCGAGACGGGCGAGCCCCTGCTGGTGACCGACCCCACGGAGAACGCGCTGCTCAAGGGCAAGGTGGCCGCGCGGGTCGATCTGGGCAGTTCGATGATCGTCCCGCTGGCGACCCCCGAGAGCGGGTGCATCGGGGTCGTGAATCTGGGTCGGGGGCGCATGGAGCCCGCGTTCACCACCCGAGACCTGCGGCACGCGAAGTCGTTCGCAAGGCACCTGGCTCTCGGCGTCAGCAACGCCCGACTGCTTGCCCGGATGAACACCGCAATCTCGAAGGCGAAGGCGCTGCACGAGAAGCTGGGTGCGGTGATCGACACGCTGGGTGTGGGCGTGGTGGTCGTGAACCCCTTTGGCGAGGTCACAGAGTGCAATCCGGAGGCCGTGGCGTACATCGGGGCGGTGCCGAATCCCGGCGCGAGCTGGTTTTCGTCCCTTGCCCGCGCACCGAGCCACGTGGCGGAGCCGTTCGATGCGGTGATCACGGGTGCTCTGGCCGGCCAGCCCACCCGCAAGAGGGCCTACGACCCTGCCTCGGATCGCTCGTGGTCGCTCACGGGTTCGCCGATGCCGGACGGAGGCGTGGCGGTGGCGGTCCACGAGATCACGGGCCACGAACGAGCGCAACGGGAACTCAGCCGCCTGAGCCGCCTGGCGGAGATCGGGCAGATGACCGCCGCGATCGCCCACGAGATCCGGAATCCCCTCACGGGCATTCGGAGCGCCGCCCAGTTTGTCAGGCAGAACCCCAATGACGCCGCGGAGTTCGGCGCGATCATCGAGGAAGAGGCGCTCAAGCTCAACTCCCTGTGCGACGAGTTCCTCGAGTTTGCCCGGCCGCTGACGCTTCACGTGGCCCCGTGTTCGCTGGGGGCCCTCATTCGACACGTCACGGAGATGCATCGGGCGGACTTCGACGCGGCCCACGTGGCGCTGGACGTGCAGATTCCCGATCCTGAACCGAAAATGATAGGGGATTCGAGCCGCATCGAGCAGGTGTGCCGCAACCTCGTGCTGAACGCGCTGCAGGCGAGTCGGCCGGGGGGAACGGTCACCGTCGTTGCGGACGACGAGGGGTTCGTGGTGCGCGACGAGGGGTTGGGCATGTCCGATGCGACGATCGGCAGTTTGTTCACCCCGTTCTTCACGACGAGACCGAGTGGCACGGGCTTGGGTTTGAGCAACGTGCGCAAGATCGTCGATGCGCACGGCGGCGAGATTTCGGTGGCCTCCAAAGTGGGGAAGGGCACCACGTTTTCCGTGCGGTTGGCGACGAGGAAGATTGCATGAGTGAAAAGAAGCGGGTACTGGTTGTGGACGATGAGCCGAATATTCGGCGCATCCTCGAGGTCGCGTTCGACAAGATGGGTTGGGCGGCGACGGTGGCCGAGGATGGGCTGGGGGCGATCGATTGTCTCGACGGGCACTCCTTCGACTGCGTTCTCACCGACGTGACCATGCCCGGGATGACCGGCTACGAGCTCTTGCGCGAGGTCAAGGCTCGGCGGCCCGAACTCCCCGTGGTGATCATGACCGCCTTCGGCACGATTCCCCAGGCCGTTCAAGCGATTCGGGATGGCGCGTTCGAGTACATCACCAAGCCGTTCGACCTCGATGTGCTCAAGAAGATCGTTGCCTCGGCGATGGAGGAGGCCGCGACGACCAGGCCAACCAGCCGCAAATCAAAGGGCGCACGCAAGGGCACCACGATCATCGGCGAATCCCCCGCAATGCGCGAGGTGCTCGACACCGTGCGCCAAGTCGCCGATGCGCGGGCTACGGTGCTCATCAGCGGCGAAAGCGGAGTCGGCAAAGAGGTGGTTGCGCGCGCGCTGCACGAGGAGTCTGGGCGCGCATCAAAGCCCTACGTGGCCGTGTCGTGCGCGGCGCTTCCCGAAACGCTGCTTGAAAGCGAACTGTTCGGCTACGAGAAAGGGGCGTTTACCGGCGCGCAGGGTTCGAAGCCCGGTCGCTTCGAAATGGCCCACGAAGGCACCCTTTTCCTAGACGAAATCGGCGAAGTGCCGCTGTTGATCCAGGTCAAACTGCTGCGCGTTCTGCAGGAGCGCGAGTTCGAGCGCCTGGGTGCAAACAAGCCCACCAAGGTTGACGTGCGCCTCGTGACCGCCACGAACCGCGACCTGCGCGAGGCGGTCCAGGAGGGGTCCTTCCGACTCGATCTGCTGTACCGGCTTCAGGTCGTCGAACTCGTGATTCCGCCGCTGCGGCAGCGCCTCGAAGACATCCGGCCCCTGGCAGAGCATTTCTTGGCGAAGTACGCCGCAGAAAACGCGCGGCCCGTGTTGAAACTCGGCGACGATGCGCTGAGCCAGCTCACGGCCTACCCGTGGCCGGGCAACGTGCGCGAACTCGAGAACACAATGGAGCGCGCCGTGGTGCTCGCGCCACCGGACGCGATCGAGCTGACGGTTCGACTGCTGCCCTCCGCGATCCGCCAGGCCGCGTAGCAGGTAGCTGGGATCGGGGATCGGGGATCGGG
>CAYJMZ010000302.1:0-3553 GCA_964370995.1 uncultured Fimbriimonadaceae bacterium
GTCTCCATGCGAGGCCAGAGGATACCTTTCGGGGATCAGGGATCAGGGATCAGGGATCAGGGATCAGGGATCAGGTTTGGGACGGCTTGCGTAGGATAAAGGCCTCAAGATATCAACGCTTCTCGCTCCCCACTTCCCGTTCCCTACTCCGATCCCCGATCCCCGATCCCTGATCCCCGATCCCCGCAACCGTTGCGCGGCTTCCCACGCCTTGGCGATGTCCCGCACGAGAAGGCTGTAGCCTCCGTCGCTGCCCCCGTTGGCGTTGCGCAGGATGTAGGACGGGTGGAGGGTGGCGATCGCGGTCCTGGCGAACTCGCACGGGAAGTACCTGCCGCGCTCGCGTGTGATCTTGAAGTCCTTCTTGATCAGGTTCTTCGCGCTCGGCGCTCCAACACAAAGGATCACCTTCGGTGCGAGGAGTCGAAGTTGCGGGAGAAGCCACTTGCGGCAGTTTTCGGCCTCTTCTGCGGTAGGCGGGCGGTTCACGGGTTTCCCCGTCGACCAGTCGCACGCGCGGCACTTGAGGGTGTTCGTGATGTACACGCCGGCCCTTCCCATCCCCGCCTCGTCGAGCGCCCGGTCGAGCAGCTGCCCCGCGCGGCCCACGAACGGCCGGCCGGTTGCGTCCTCGCTTTCGCCCGGGCCCTCGCCCACCAGCACCAGCGCGGAGTGCGGGTCGCCCTCGCCGAACACCACGTTGCGCCGCCGCTCGGCGATACCGCACGCGCGGCACTCCACACATTCGGCGCGCAAGGCGTCGAGCATCACGCCCCCTCACGCTCCACGATCGCCCTGAGCCGGTCGTAGCTCTCCGCAAGGCTCTGCGGCAACACACGCACTTCGCCGACGGTGGTCATGAAGTTCGTGTCACCCTCCCAGCGCGGCACGATGTGCCAATGGATGTGGGTCGGAATGCCCGCACCCGCGGCGCTGCCCAGGTTCACGCCGACGTTGTAGCCGGCCGGACTGTACGCGCCGCCGATCCACCGCAGACAGCGCGCCACGAGTTGGTTGATCTCGAGCAGCTCGGCATCGTCGAGATCGCCCATGTCCGCCGTGTGCCGGTACGGGGCGACCATGAGGTGCCCATTGGTGTACGGGTACGCGTTGAGCATCACAAACGCGTGCTCGCCGCGAAACAGGATCAGGTTGTCCCGATCCGCGTCGGCCGCAGGCAGGTCCACGAAGATGCACCCGCCCGCCGAATTCGCCTGCTCGATGTACGTCAATCGCCAAGGCGCCCACAACCGCTCGGCCATGGGGATGTTATATCAGAGATCGAGATTGAGTGTTGAGCGTTGAGTGTTCAGTGTTGAGTCGGACGCTGGCGCTCAACACTCAACACTCAATCCTGCATCCCCGAAAGGTACACTCGTTCGGGCCCCGCGAGGTGCCTGGTCAGCGATGTCGATCAAGGGACAACCACCGGTGAGCAACCTCGGAGCCACTTCTTCGGCTCCGACCGCCATTGAGTCGATCATCGATCAGATTTCCGGCGTTCCCGGGTCCAAGGAGCAACCGCAGACGATGCCCAACGACAACTTCGACGCCGACCTGATCGTGATCGGCGCAGGACCCGGGGGCTACGTCGCCGCGATCCGTGCCGCTCAACTGGGCGCACAGGTCGCGTGCGTCGAGAAGGAGTACCTCGGCGGCACGTGCCTGAACTGGGGCTGCATTCCCTCGAAGGCCATGATCGCCTCCGTCGAGCGCCTCCAGAGCGTCAAGCACGCCGGCAACCTCGGCGTCGAGGTCGGCGGCGAAGTCACCATGGACTTCAAGAAGATGATGGCGCGCAAGGACAAGATCGTGCAGGCGCAGCGAGGCGGCATCGGCATGCTGTTCAAGAAGAACGCGATCCGCCACGTCGAGGGGTTTGCCTCGTTCGTCGATCCCAACACGATCGAGGTGGCAAAGGACGGCAAGAAGCAGAAGCTGCGCGCCAAACATTTCGTGCTGGCGATGGGATCGTCCGTGATCCTGCTCGACATACCCGGGCTCAAGGGCGGCGTGAAGGAGAACGTGTGGACCTCCGACGACGCCGTCGCGGCCCCGTTCGTGCCCAAGAGCATGCTGATCCTGGGCGGCGGCGCCGTGGGCACGGAGTTCGCGTACGTGTTCAACGGCCTCGGCAGCGAGGTCACGATCATCGAAATGATGCCCTCGGTCATTCCCATGATGGACGCGGATCTCGGCGCCGAACTGGGCAAGCTGTTGGGAAGGCAGGGCATCAAGGTCAAGACCAGCGCGACGCTTGAGAAGTGCGCAAAGACCAAGGGTGGCTGGAAGTGCACGGTGAAACAGGGCGCGATCACCGAGGTGGTCGAGGTCGAAGTGGTGCTGCTCGGCGTCGGCCGGAAAGCCAACACCGACGGCATGAACCTCGAGAAGATCGGCGTGAAGTTGCACCGCCGCGGGGTCGAACTCGTGGACGACACCCTGCGCACGCACTGCCCCAACGTGTACGCGATCGGCGACGTCACCGGACGCATCCAACTCGCACACGTCGCGTCGATGGAGGGCATCTACGCGGCGACCAACGCCATCACGGGCGCCGAGCGAAAGATGGACTACAAGGTCGTCCCGAACTGCGTGTACACCATCCCCGAAGTCGCCTCGGTCGGGCTCACGCAGAGCGAGGCCGAATCCCAGGGCCTCGAGGTCGGCGTGGGCAAGGCCAACTTCCGCATCCTCGGCAAGGCGATGGCGATCGACGAGAAGGACGGCTTCGTCAAGGTCGTGATCGACAAGAAGTATGGCGAGATCCTCGGCGTGCACATGATAGGCCCGCACGTCACCGACCTGATCTCGGCCGCCGCGGCCGCCGTCAAACTCGAAGCCACGATCGAGAGCATGACCGACACGATCCACGCCCACCCCACCCTCGCCGAAGCCATGCTCGAAGCATACGAGGACGCCGCGGGGCACGCCATTCACAAGATGTAGCGCGCCGGAGCGCGTAGTGTTTTGAGTCAAGTGTTGAGTGTTGAGTGTTCAGTGTTAAGGGGGAGGGGTCAGGCTCAACACTCAACACTAAACACTAAACACTAAACACTCAATCCTAGAATCCTATGCAATTGGAAACTTTCCCCAACCCGGCACCGCAGCGCGACTACACGATCGAACACGTGTGCCCCGAATTCACCAGCGTGTGCCCGAAGACCGGTCAGCCGGACTTTGCGACGATCACGCTGGAGTACATCCCCGAGGCACTTTGCATCGAACTCAAGTCGCTGAAGCTTTACTACTGCAGCTTCCGCAACGAGGGCATCTACTTCGAGGCCGTGGTAAACCGCATCCTCGACGACCTCAGCGCCGTATGCGAACCGAGGTGGATGCGCGTGACGGGCGAGTTCAACGTGCGCGGCGGCATCAGCTCGGTGGTCACCGCGGAAACCGACTAGCTCCAGACCAGGATTTGCGCCGGAGCGCAGGATTCGAGGATTCAAGGATTGAGGCCGGATAGCTGAATGCCCGTCCGGTCCCCTCAATCCTCAACCCTCAATCCTCAACCCTCAATCCTCAATCCTCAACCCTCAATCCTCAATCC
>CAYJMZ010000303.1:0-3527 GCA_964370995.1 uncultured Fimbriimonadaceae bacterium
TCTTCTCACGGCGTGTGGCGACCTCTTCCGCATAGCCCGAGGGCACATCCTCGACCTGCTGCCCACGATCCTTGCCCTTGTAGACCTTCATATTCAGGAGGTCGAGGACACCGGAGAACGCGGCCTGATGGCCAATGGGAATCTGGGTGCAGACCACCTTCTTTCCGTACCTCGCGTGCAACGTGCCCATCAGCCCGTCGAAATCGGCGTTGTCGCGCTCGAGCTTGTTGACGTAGATGCACGTCGCCAAGCCATGCCGCTCGGCGATTTCCCAGGCGAGTTCGAACCCGACGTCGAGGTCGGCCTTAGCCTCGCACACGAGGATCATCCCCTCGACCACGCGGGCCACTCCGTGCAGGTCGCCGATGAAGTCCGGATAGCCGGGGACATCGATCACGTTGATTTTGTGGTCGTGCCACTCGAGCGGTACCACGCTCGCACTGAGGCTGATCTTACGGCGGATCTCGAGAGGGTCGAAGTCGCTCTGCGTGTTGCCCGCATCCACGGAACCCACGCGCTCGGTCGCCCCCGCGGTGAAGAGCAGATGCTCCACGAGCATGGTCTTGCCCGCTCCGCCGTGTCCTACAATGGCGATGTTTCGTATCTTGTCAGCGCTGTACTGCTTCACCTAGATCCTCCGTTTTCGCACAGGTTTCGAGTTCGGGGTCCTGCCAGGAACCTGTTCCTAGTTTAGCCTCCCGAGTGGGGTTTCAGGACCCCGCGTGTCACAATGAACCCTAAATGGACCTGTGCCCCACCTATCCACGCCGCGCCTCGCGTGCCGTCGGCGTCGGTGCCCACACGATCGGCGGCGCTCACCCCGTGGTGGTGCAGTCGATGGTCACCGAGGGAACCAAGAACGTCGACGCGTGCGTGGCGCAGATCCTCGCACTGCACGCCGCGGGGTGTGAGATCGTACGCGTGACGACGCCGAACCTGGACGAGGCCCGGTGCCTTGAGGAAATCAGGGCGCGCACGCCGGGGGTCGCCCTCGTGGCGGATGTGCACCATCAGGGATCGGCGATCGCCGTCGAGGTCGCGCGGCACGTGGACAAGGTCCGCATCAACCCCGGGCTGTTCGTGTTCCACAAGCGCGTCCAGCGTTCGGTCGAGTACTCGGCCCAGGAGTGCCGCGAGGAGCTTGAGGCGATCGAGGAGAACCTCGTGCCCGTGCTCGAGGCGTGCAAGGCGCACGGAACCGCCATGCGCATCGGCGTGAACCACGGGTCGCTGGCAGAACGCATGCTCGTGACTTGGGGCGACACGCCGGAGGGCATGGTCGAGAGCGCGCTCGAATACATCCGCCTATGCGAAAAGCACGGCTTCGATCAGCTGGTGGTGTCGCTCAAGGCGAGCCGCGTGCCGATCATGTTGGCGGCCAACCGCCTGTTCGCCGCCCGCTGCGACTACCCGCTGCACCTGGGCGTCACCGAGGCCGGCGACGGTCAGTACGCGCGCGTCAAGTCCACGGCGGGCATCGCGACGCTGCTTGGCGAGGGCATCGGCGATACGATCCGCGTGTCGCTGGCCGAGGACCCCCTCCACGAGATCTCCGTTTGCTACGACATCCTTCAGGCCACGGGCCTCAGGCGGACGCAGACGGAGTTCATCGCGTGTCCCTCCTGCGGGCGCACGAAGTTCGACCTGCCGAGCGTGTTTGGCAAGGTAAAGGCCGCCACCGGGCACCTCAGCGGGCTTGACATTGCGGTGATGGGCTGCATCGTCAACGGCCCCGGCGAAATGGCGGACGCGGATTACGGCTACGTCGGACAGGCGGGTGGGAAGATCGCACTCTACCGCGGGCACGAAGTGGTCAAGAACAACATCCCCCAAGAGCATGGCGTTGGGGAACTCATCGCGCTGCTCAAGGCCGACGGCGTGTGGGAAGAGCCAGTCGAGGGGCCAAAGAGGGAACTCACGGGTCTACCGATGCGGGACTAGCGCGCTGTCGGGGATCGGGGATCAGGGATCGGGGATCGGACCGGACAGCTGAACGCCCAGGTCCGACTCAATCCTCTAATCCTCAATCCTCAATCCTCTCCCCGATCCCTCCCCAGATATACTAACTCCCGTCCAGGAGAGAACCCATGTCCAATAAGATCGATCGTCGCGAATTCCTCAAAACTGTCGGCGCCGCGGGTGCCACCTTGGCCGTGGGGTCCCTGGCCGCCAGGGGCGAAGCGGCGCCCGCACCACAAGGCCGATCGGCTGCCGGCTTTCGCGCTCCGAAGTTGGACACCGTGCGGGCCGCGTTCATCGGCGTGGGCGCACGCGGAAGCGGACACGTGGCGCAGATGCTGATGATGGAGGGCGTCGAGGTCAAGGCGATCTGCGACACGCACGAGCCATCCTGCATGGCGAGCGTCAAGCGGTGCGTGGACAAGGGCCGCCCCGCACCCACGGCCTACACCCAGGGCCCGGACGACTACAAGCGCATGCTCGACCGCGACGACATCGACATGGTGATCATCGCAACGCCGTGGGAGGAGCACACCCGCATGGCCGTGGACGCGATGAACCGGGGCAAGCACGCGTTTACGGAAGTGCCCGCCGCGTACACGATCGAAAACTGCTGGAAGCTGGTGGACACCGCGGAAAAGACCCAGCGCCACTGCATGATGATGGAGAACGTCAACTACGGCCGCGAGGAGCTGATGGTGCTCAACATGTGCCGCCAGGGGGTGTTTGGCGAACTCCTGCACGGTGAAGCTGCGTATATCCACGATTTGCGCGGCCAAATGCACGAGATCGAGCGCGGCACAGGCTCGTGGCGCACCACGCACTACACGAAGCGCAACGGCAACCTGTACCCGACGCACGGCCTCGGCCCTGTGGCCCAGTACATGAACATCAACCGCGGGGATCGGCTCGATTTCATGTCCTCGGTAAGCTGCCCGTCGCGATCGCGCGCGCTGTACGCGGAGAAGAACTTCCCCGAGGGGAACGTCCGGCGCAGGCAGAAGTTCGTCTGCGGCGACCTGAACACGTCCATCGCAAAGACCGTCATGGGCAAAACCCTGATGATCCAGTGGGACGAGCAGCTCCCCAGGCCATACACCCGTCACAACATCATCCAGGGCACGCGGGGAGCGTGGGGCGGGTTCCCGGATCGGTGCGTCGTCGAGGGGAAGACCAAGAGCACGGACTCCTGGACAGAAAAAGCCGACCTCCAGGCCTTCTACGACGAGTACGACCACCCGCTGTGGAAGCGCGTCGGCGACGAGGCTGTGAAGGCCGGCGGGCACGGGGGCATGGACTTCGTGATGCTTTGGCGCATCGTGTATTGCCTGCGCAACGGCGAACCGCTCGACCAGGACGTGTACGACGCGGCCACCTGGTCTGCGGTCGGGCCGCTCAGCGAGCATTCTGTAGCCAACCGCGGGCGCTCGGTGGACTTCCCCGACTTCACAAGAGGGAAGTGGAAACTCATGAACCCGCTCGGCATCTTCTCCTAGCCACGGGTGCCGAAGAATATGTTCTCGCGCCACGGACGTTTCCGATCCCGTGCCACCCTCATCTTGGGGGTG
>CAYJMZ010000304.1:0-3526 GCA_964370995.1 uncultured Fimbriimonadaceae bacterium
AGTACGGACTCCTTCGCCCGACCCAGGAGTTCGTGGACGGCCTTGGAGCCCCCGACGTCACGCTGTCGTTCAGCGAGCGGTACCCCGACCTCACCGAAATGCGGTGGAAGGGTGGCAACGTGTCCATCTACACCGAGCGCGGCCAGGCGATGCGGCTCACGAGCTACGAGAGTGGGTCGTCGCTGGTCCTTCGCCCCACCGATGTGTCGGTGTCTGGAGGTTTCCGGGTGAGCGTGGGCATGACCGACGCCGACCTCAAGAAATTCCTCGACCCCGCATCGGGCGAGAAGGTCGGACTGGCGAAGGGCGGCGCGGTAGAGGAGTGGCTCTACTGGCCCTCGCTGAACCTGGGTCTGCTCATCGAGGACGGCAAGGTCAAGGCCGTAACCGTCACCCCCACCGAGTAGCCGGCGACCGCACCGGGTGGGCCGGCTTCCCGACCCACACGGTGCGCCGTCCCTGTTCGTCCAGAAGAATCAGCACCAGGCCGGTTGTCTTCAGGGAGTCGATTTCGGCCAGACGGCTCAGCGGCGGGATCTTGCCGAGGAGTTCGAGGGACTTGCCATCCGAGCGAACCGTGCCGTGGACGTTGCCCTGGGCGTCGACGGTGCCTGCCACGGAGCGGATCTTGCCGTCCGCGCCCTCGTAGACCCCTCGCAACTGGTCCTTCGCATCCACCGAGAGGGTCAGGTGGCCTTGGGTGACTTCGAGGTCGTCGTTCCGCGCCCCGACCTTCAACTCGACCGAGCCTGCGAACTTCCCGGTACCGGCGCCATCGTACGCGAACGCGTCGATCAGCGGGTTGCCCGGCTGAGAGATCGAGGCCTCGAATGCGATCGTATCGACCTTGGCCTGGTCACCGCGGCTTCGGGCGTCCTCGCTGAGAACCCGCATGGTGTCGAGGTGGACGAACGGGTAGCCCCACGAGCGGCTTTTTCGCGATTCTTCCAGCAGGGGCAGGGCGTCCTCGTGCCGTCCCGCGGTCCACAGCGCGAGCCCCTTGAGTGCCCGTGCGTAACCCTCGACGGGCTCCAGCTGTTTGAGGGCCGTTGCCGCGGCGTCGCCCTTGCCTTCGAGGGCGTCGAGGTACGCGCGCAGCACGGCGTCTCCCAGGCCCTCTTTGCCGGGATACGCGGGGAGTTTCGCGAGCAGCCCGCGCGCCCTTTCCGGGTGCCGTTGCGTGGCGTGGAAGAACGCGATCTGGCGCACCGCGTCGAACGCGAGGGGACCGGCCGCGAGCGCGAGTTTCTCGACGCGTTCGAGTTGTGGGATGTCCCCCACGCCGGTGTACACGATGGCCAGGGTGTTGAGCAGGCCGAGAGGCAGGGAACCGTCGGCGAGCATCTTGTCGAAGCGGGCGGTCGTCGCGCGCGCGCCCTGCACCTGGCGTTCCATGACTGAGCCCATGCGCGAAAACGGCCACCACGCGTAGTGGCCGGGGGGGAACGAGGCGCGTACCTCGTCGAGCATCAGGTAGGCGCCTTCGACGAACTGCGCGTACGCCTCGGCGGGCACGATGCCTTGCTCGAACCCGTCGTTGAGGAACGCGTCGAACAACTCGACGAACTCCACGCGAAGGCCCACCTTGTCGGGCGCGTACTGCTCGGCTTCGGCATAGGCGGCTGCCAGGGCCTCGGCGCCCCCCTTCATGGCTTCTGCAAGCGAAGCGGCGAGTCTGGCGCGCCACGAGTACGGTGTGCGTTTGGCGACGTCCGAGGCGAGCGAGGCGACATGCTGCGCGTCGGTGCCGAGCAGGCGCAGGGCCCGCAGCATGTCCTCGGGATCGAGGTCTGTACCCAGGGCGCCCCGCACGTCCTCCAACGCCCCTTTGCGGTCGCCGGCCGCACGCCGGACTTCCGCGCGCGCGATCAGCCATGTCGCGAGGTTCTTGTCCTTCAGGGTGATTTGCGAGTCGATCAGGGCCGCGCGGTCGGCGTGGCGTCCGAGGCTGTCCAGGAGTTGGCCTTTGAGGAGCGCGCCGATGAACGGGCTGGGCTCCTCGGAGCGGGCTTCGGTTCGGTCGGCCACGCGCCCGAACGCCGTCAGGGCCGCATCGAACCGTCCTTCGAGTTGGGCGCGCTCCCCTCCAAAGTAGTCCACAAACCGTTGCGAAAGGCCCGGGAGTGCGGCGGCATCGGCGAGGACCTCGGCCTGCTCCTTGGCGAGACCGTACTGTTTGAGAACGCTCCACGCGGTGAACGCGCTGGCCTCGTCGTGGCCCAGTTCGAGCACTCGCCTTGCCGCCGCGATGCGCTCTTTGAGGTCGAACGAGAGGTCGGGATCGAAGCTCGCGGCGAGGCTGCCGTAGTAGGACGTTGGGTCGGCCAGCCACACCGCGTGAAGCCTGCGGGTGGCCTCGACTTGGCGCTCGGTGAGGTAGAAGCACAGGCCAAGCAAGTACGTGCCCAAGGGGCTGAGTCCGATGGGCTCTGCCGCGCGGAAGATTTCGATCGCATCGGCGGGGCGACCGGCCTCCATGAGCTGCGCGCCGTACTCGGTCATGGCCGCGACGAACGCCCCGGGGTCGAGCGCCTTGGCTTGCTCCTGAAAAGCGGCGACCGTCTCAGCGTTGAAGGTGTCCGGCACGAAGGCGCCGAGAAGCACGTCTTCCGTGGGGCTGGCCCACACCGCGGGGGTCTGGGCCTGGTCGCCGTAGTCGCGTTCGGTGTACGCGACCGTGGTCTCCCGCACGCTGCGCCCGACGGTCGAGGCCCACAGGGCGCCGGACACGGGGTTGCGCAGCTTGGGGTCCTCGAGGGCCTTCAGCAGGTGGTATGCGAACACGCCGTGCTTGAGCCGGTTGTCCTCGTAGGAGCGGCTTCCGGGTGCGGTGGCGAGCATCACCGCGAGGTTGGCTTCGCGCCCGAGTCGCTGCAACTCCTCGCCGAAGGGGTTTTCGGCGCCGTTGCGGCACGCGTCGGCCACGATCAGCACGTTCTTGAGGCCACGGTCCACGAACCTCTTGATGAGTGTCGCCACCGGTACTCCGACGGCCTTGACGGACGCCGGGCGGGCGTCTGTGGGAAGCAGGTAGTCGCCATCGGGGGTGCCCACGCCGTGCCCGGCGAAGAAGAACACGAACAGGTCGCCCTTGTCGAGACGCTTGTCGGCCAGAAGCGTCTCGAGTTCGCCGAGGATGTGCCCGGCCGTCGGGGTCTGCAGGGGATTGCCCTCGTCCGTGAGCACGCGCACGGTCTCGGGCTCGAAGCGGTACGCCTCGACGAGGGTCTTCGCGACGTCCCGCGCATCGTCGCACGCGAAATTCAGTTTCGAGTAGTGCTCATAGCCCTCGGCACCCACCACGATCGCCCACCGCCGCCCCTGCACGAACGGCAGCGGCCCCGACGACCGGTCGGCCCACGCGGCGGGAAGGAGGGTGAGGAGGACGCAAACAAGCAGAACACGACGCACACGCCCATGATAGCGCCGGGTGGTGGGTGGTAGGTGGTAGGTGGTGGGAGATGGGTGATGGGAGATGTTCTGCTCCCTGCTCCCTGCTCCCTGATCCCCGATCCCCGCTCGCTGA
>CAYJMZ010000305.1:0-3523 GCA_964370995.1 uncultured Fimbriimonadaceae bacterium
CAAGCCGCTCGAATGCAAGGCGACGAGCAAGCTCGCGCACTCCCAAAGGGGACTGACACGGCATCGATTCCCCTACCCGAAGATTGACGGTTCACGCACCCCACGGCCCGGAACCGACAACCGGGACGATCGCGGCTTCGGTTGCCGAACCCATTGAATCGCAGGGAGTTGACGCACGAGGGACACGCTGGACGACCCGTTTCTCGTACAGTGGGGTGATGAAGGCGCTTGTTGTTCTTCCGCTTGCGCTCGTGTGCCTTGCCGGGGCGCAGGCTCCGCCGAGGCTGGACGCGGCCCTGGCCGTGGATATCCGCGTCAAGACCATGGAATGGCACCCGTCCGGGGAGACACTGCTGTACTCGCGCGAAGAGGCCACCGGCGTGGGCTTGGGAATCTACCGACTCGGCGATCCCGAGGGGAAGGTCGTGCTGCACCTTGCCAAGGACGATCGGTGGAGCAGCGAGTGGTTCCAGGGCTCGAGTTCCGCGCTTGTCACCGTGTCACGCAAGCTGAAAACCGCCACGGGCGACGGCAACGAGGCGGCCTTGTACCTGGTGGATGGCCTGCGGAAGACCTCCTTCAAGCTGTTCTCCCACATCGTGCAGACGACCGAGTCGATATCGGTCGAAGCGGAGTTGTCTCCTTCTCTCACCCACGCGATCTGTACGGTCCACGTGGGCAAGACGACCTACACGGCCGTGCTGCCGATCAATGGAAAGCAACTCGTGTCCGCCCCGGACATCGATCAGGCGGAAGCCCGGGGCCTGTCGGGTCCCAGCTGGTCGAGAAACGGCACGGCGCTGTACGGCGAGGGATTGGGGGTTACGACATTTCAGATCGGCGGCCAAACTGGAAAAGAGGTTCTGGCCGGCGAGAAGTCGGGCACGTTCGTCATCCAGTTGTCGGGCGCCAACGGCGAGATCGGGGCTGGCGACCTTGCCACAATGCTCACCGGGTTGACGCTGAAGATGCAGCCGCCGGCACCGCCTGCGGGAACCCTGGTTTTGGAGGTCGTTCCGTCGAACGGAGCGCTTCGGCCCGTCCGGTCTCCCGGCCCCTGGGTCGGTGTGCCGCAGGTTGCGACCACCCTCGGCACCGAATCCCATCGGACATGGCTCGATTTCGGGCGCTCCCGAGGCGACGCCAACAGCCTCTGGCTAATGCAGGGTCCCAAGCAGGACGCCGTGGGGGCACTCGTGGCCGCCAACGCGAACTCCGCCGCAATATCGCCCGCCGACAAGGCCGTCGCCTACATCACGGACGGTGCCTTGTTCGTGCGGCGGATTCTCAAGTAGCCCCGTGGCCGTCCCGTTTGGGAGTGCGCGACCTTGGAGGCCGTTGCACGGAGTTGAATGTGCTCAGTTCGGGCCCTAGTGGCGCGGGCTTCCAGCCCGCGATTCCAACTTCCGAGGCTCGCGGGCTGAAAGCCCGCGCCACTAAGGCACGTCCCGTGCAACGGCCTCCAAGGTCGCGCACTCCGAAATCGAGGCGCGTCCTGCGGCCAAGAAGGACTTCTCGCGCACACTCCGCGCTAAGATCAAGCAGAGGCACCGATCATGCTCATCGTTGGCGAGAGAATCAATACGAGTAGGAAGGTGAAGGGTGAGGCGCTCGTCGAGAGGGCGGTGGTCGAGCGCGACACGGCCTTCATCGAAAGCCTGGCCAAGACGCAGGTGGAAGCGGGCGCGCACTACATCGACGTGAACTGCGGCACGCTGACCACCGGCGAACCCGAGGCGCTGGAGTGGCTCACCCAGGTCGTCCAGGGGTGCGTGGACGTGCCGATCTGCTTCGACACGCCGAATCCCGCCGCGCTGGAGAGGGCCCTCGCCGCCTACGACACGAGCAAAGGACAGCCGTTCATCAACTCGATCACGGCCGAGAAGGGGCGCTATGCGAACGTGCTGCCGTTCGTGCTGCAATCCAAGGGCAAGGTCATCGCGCTTGCCATGGACGACACGGGCATCCAGCCGGACCCGCATATGCGGCACCAGTGCGCACGCAAGCTGATCGAGGATCTCGCGGTTGCGGGCGTACCTCTTGCCGACATCTACGTGGACCCCGTGACCTTCCCAATCAGCGCGGGCGACGACGTCGCGCTCGCCATGATGTCGGTCATCGAGAAGCTCAAGGCCGAGTACCCGGGCGTGCACACGATCGCGGGTCTGAGCAACGTGTCCCACGGCCTGCCGGCGCGCAAGGTGCTGAACTGCGCGATGACCGTGCTGTGCATGGGCAGGGGGTTGGACGCGGGGATCGTGGACCCGCGGGATAAGATGCTCATGGGCCTGATCGCCGCAAGCGAGGCTCTGCTGGCTCGGGACGAGTACTGCATGAACTACATCGCCATGGCGCGCGCGGGAGCCTTTGAGGGAATCTGAAATGGAAGGGGCCGAAGTATCCGGGAGCAATTTGGAGAGGTTGCTGAGGGAGGGCCACTT
Organism: uncultured Fimbriimonadaceae bacterium; assembly: GCA_964370995.1. Classification (GTDB taxonomy): domain Bacteria; phylum Armatimonadota; class Fimbriimonadia; order Fimbriimonadales; family Fimbriimonadaceae; genus JAMLGR01. The sequence continues at coordinate 2,442 of CAYJMZ010000305.1, forward strand.
CGTGGTCACGGGCGAGATGAGCCCGCCGATGGGCGCGGACAAGGCCCCGATCCTCAAGAAGTGCGAAAACTTTCGCGGCGTCGTGGATGCGGTCAACCTCACCGACAACCAGGCGGCCATCGTGCGGATGAGCTCGCTCATGAGCAGCGTATTTGTGATCGAGGGCGGGCTCGAGCCGATCCTGCAGATGACCTGCCGCGACCGCAACCGGCTCGCTCAGCAGTCCGATGTGATCTCGGCCGCCGCGGCGGGCATCAAGAACGTTCTGTGTCTGACCGGCGATTACCAGACCTCCGGGAATCAGCCCGACGCGAAGGGCGTTTTCGACTTGGATTCCACCCAACTGGTCCATACTGTGTCCCAGATGAACGATGGGCTGTTCATGAACGGGGAGCCGATCAACCCGCCGCCCCGGATGTTCGTCGGTGCGGCCGCGAACCCGTTTGGCGAGCCATTTCAGATGCGCGTGTGGAACCTCGCCAAGAAGATCAATGCGGGCGCACGATTCATTCAAACCCAACCGATATTCGACCTGCCGCGCTTCGAGAAGTGGATGCACGCGGTGCGGGAGGAAGGTTTGGATCAGCACGTTCACATCCTCGCCGGCGTGATGCCCATGAAGTCGGTGAAAGCGCTTGCCCACATGCGCGACCACGTGCCCGGCATGCGCATCGAGGGCGAGACTTTCGCGCGGATGGAATCCAGCAAGGACCCCCGGGAAGAGGGTGTGGCGATCTGCGTCGAAACCATGAAGCGCGTGCGGGAGATCGCTGGCGTGACGGGAGTCCACATCATGCCGGTCATGTGGGAGTCGATTACGCCCCGGCTCGTCGAGGAGGCCGGTTTGTTGCCCAGGCCGTTGCCGACGCCGGTCGAGGCCCTCGTCCGAGGCGTCGCCCAGTGAGCAGGTTCACCGAGAAGTTCGCGCGGTTTATCGAGGGGCACCCGACGCTGTACAAGGGCGTCCTGCTGATCGAGAACGCGTTCAAGAAGCCGGTGCTCAGGTGCAGGTCGTGCGGGCAGTGCGTGCTCAGTTACAACGCATTTACGTGTTGTATGAGGTGCCCGAAGCAGCTTCGGAA
>CAYJMZ010000306.1:0-1795 GCA_964370995.1 uncultured Fimbriimonadaceae bacterium
GTGGCGCCCGGCGTGCACGTAGTCGGCATAGGTCAGATCCATGGAAAGTTCGTGTTTCATGCCTACTATAAGTATAGGATTCGCAAGACAAAATTCCAAACGAATAGTGTTCGGAATTTATGATAGAATCCGATTGTGGACCGAACAGATCAAGCGATGTTGGCGGCGTTGGCGAACGACGGTCGGTTGTCGAACAAGGAGTTGGCGGCGAAGGTGGGTTTGGCGCCCTCGAGTTGTCACGAGCGTCTGCGGCGGTTGTTGGATTCGGGTGCGATCCGAGGCTTCCACGCGGACGTCGATCCAGCGGCGTTGGGCTATGGGCTGGAGGCGATGATCGCGGTGCGCCTACGCCAGCACTCGCGCGAGGCGTACGAGCGGTTCCGGGGCTACGTGTTGGAGTTGCCCGAGGTGGTGGGGGTGTTCCACATGAGCGGCGGGGACGACTTCCTGGTGCACGTGCTCGCCCGGGACCCGCACCACCTGCGAGAGATCGCGACCGACCACCTCATGGCCTGCGAGGAGGTCGGGCACATCGAGACAGGCCTGGTGTTCGAGCACATCCGCGCCCGCGCGACGTATTGATGGGTGATCGGTGATGGGCGATCCCCGATCACGAATTTGGCGGCGTACCGTCGGTTTTGACGCGCTTTTCGAGTTCTTCGAGTTGGGCGTCGATTTCGGAGGTCGGCGTGGTCTGTGGGGCGGCTGCGACGGCGGGGGGGGCGCCGCCTTCGGAAACCTGCACGGTCTCGGGGATCTCGGGCGACACGGTTTCGGGTGCACCGCGAAGGCCGAGGCGTTCCTCGAGCTTTTGCAATTCGGCTTCGGCCTCGTAGTCCAGGGCCTGATCCTCCATGTTCACGATCTTGCCTTGGATGCTGTTCGCCATCATCTCCTGGCGTGCGGAGGCCTCGCTCTGCGCGTCGCGAATCCGGTCTGCGGCGGCGCCGAACGACTCGAGTTGGTTCTCGAACGTGAGCCCTTCGAGGGCCTTTGAAATCGAGTTCTGGATCTGCGCCTGTTTCCACTGGGCCTTCATCGCGAGGGCTTCGGCGGTCTTCTTGCGCGTCTCCTCTTCCTGCCGTTTGATGGCGACCTTGACGGCCTCCACGGCTTGGGTGGCCTGCGTGAGCGAGCCTTGCAGCGTGGTCAGCGTCGCGTCCACGTTCGCCTTCTCACGGATGAACTGGCGCGCGAGGTCGCGGTTGCCCTGCTGCAGCGCCATGGTGGCCTGCGACTCGAGTTGTTTCGACTTCTTGGTGGACTCGTCCACCATCATCTGCAGTTTGTTCTTCTGCGTGATCGCTTGAACCGCCTTCTCGCGGTTCGCGTTCAGGGTCTGCTGCATGTCGCGGCGAGCCTGATCGAGCATGATCTCGGGGTCTTCGAGCTTGTCCATGCCCCGATTGAATAGCGCTTTTAGCCAGCGAAAGAATCGTCCCATGTGTCTCCGAGCCCGGCCACCGGGTCTCAGGCATTATACACTTCGGTCTCGATGCCGTGGTCTTTCTGCGGGACTACTCGAAGGCGTCGACGTCGGCATCGGCATCGGCGTGGGCATCGGATGCATACGCTGCGGCCCCTTCCGCGCTCAGTGCGAAGCCCTCGTCCCACGCGCGATCGTATCCCTGGTCCCCCAAGGCGTCTCTGACCCCCTCGACGGCCGCAATGAGGGGTGCGAGATCGGCGAGCGGCACCTGGGTGTGTGTCGCGGCGCGTGCGGACTCCGTCGCCCCGAACAGCACGGCGGCCCGCACAGGTCGGCGCGCCAGGGCCTCGATGCGCGCGAGTGTGG
>CAYJMZ010000306.1:1805-3517 GCA_964370995.1 uncultured Fimbriimonadaceae bacterium
GCACTGGGCTGCCCCGCGACGGTCCCCGAGGCAGCCGAGCGTTTGGAGGGAGACCAGCGCGCGCGCGCGCGCCGCCCCCGCCTCTTGCCGTGCGAGCGCGATGTCCGCCAGCGTGCAGCCGATCATGGCCTTGCTCCACGCGTCTTCGATGCACTCGAACACACACTCGGCCTCGGTCAGAAGGGGTTCGGCCTCCAACGAGCGCCCAAGCGACACCAGCACCGCCGCGAGGTTGGCCAGGCTGTTGGCGAGGCGCGCGGCCTCGTGCTGGTCACGCCACAGCGTCGCGGCGCTCGCAAAGGCCTTGCGAGCCTCGTCGAGGTCGCCCTCGTCCCGGAAGTTGATCCCGAGGTTGCTGAGGACCGCGGCCTCCGCTGCGCGATCCTGCATGGCCCACGCGCATTCGAGGGCCTCCATCAGCAGTCGGCGGCCCTCCGCGATCTCTCCGAGGGCCCCGGCGAGGGTGCCGGCTGCGTTCGTGCCCTCGATCCGCAGTCGCGAGTTGGTGGTCGGAAAGGCCGCAAGCGCTCGGCGCAACCACCCGGCGCCCTCCAGCAGGCGCCCCCGCTTGTACCAGAGGGAGAACGTGCCCACGGCGACGCGCAACGGGACTTCGCGATCGCCATCGGGCCCGAGGCCCCACTCCATCGCCTGGCGCAGGTTCGGCAGCTCGACGTCGAGGCGGTCGAGCCACATCTGCTCGAAGCGCCCCCCCATATGGCTGCGGGCGACGAGGGCGATCGCATCGTAGTGGCGTGCGTGCCGGGGGCCGAGGGGGTGCGTCGGTTGGGGCAGGGAGGTGCATCGCCACCGGCCGTGTCCCATGGGCACAACCTTGCCCTCTTTCACCAACTCCCCGACCGCCAACTCAAAGGATTCGCCCGATGTCGCGGGGGGACAGCACACGGCATGGGCGGCCTCCAGATCGAACGACGCGGGGAAAACCCGCAGGTGCGTCTCAAGGGTGTCCACAAAGCGGGGCTCAGAGTCTCTCCTCATGCCTTCCACAACAGAATCGGGTCACGTTGGCGGCAGGAACAGGGGTCTTGGCGCCTTCTTCGACCGATTTCCGAGCGCGGCAACCGCGGATCCGCACGGGTATACTACACCGACGTCCCTCCCTGTGGGGCGTTCGCTTTTGGATGTTTGGAGGAACCGGTTCGTATGCCTGGTGTCGGCACCGTTATTCAAGTTTTGGGCCCTGTCGTGGACTGTCGTTTTCCGACGGATAGCCTGCCCGCGATCTACAACGCGCTCAAGATCGACGAGCCTGAGCGCGGTGTGAAACTGACCTGCGAGGTCGCACAGCACCTCGGCGACGACATCGTGCGCACGATCGCGCTCAGCACGACCGACGGCTTGGTGCGGGGCATGGCGTGCGCCGACACGGGTGGCCCCATCACGGTGCCGGTGGGCGAGCAGACGCTTGGGCGCGTGTTCAACCTTCTGGGCGATCCGATCGACAACGGCGCGCCGGTTGACAGGGCGTTGAGTTCGCCGATCCACCGCCAGCCGCCGTCGTTCGAGGACCAGAGCGTGAAGGTCGAGATCCTTCCGACCGGTCTGAAGGTTGTGGACCTGATGATCCCGTTCAACAAGGGCGGCAAGATCGGTCTGTTCGGCGGTGCGGGTCTCGGCAAGACCGTTTTGATCCAGAAGCTGATCCGCAACATCGCGGTGGAGGCGTCCGGCGTGTCGATGTTCGCCGGCGT
>CAYJMZ010000307.1:0-3515 GCA_964370995.1 uncultured Fimbriimonadaceae bacterium
CGCTTAGGTTCCTTCGCCAGGGGAAGTGTTGAGTGTTGAGTGTTGAGTGTTGAGTGTTGAGTGTTGAGTGCGGATCCCCCCTAAACACTCAACACTCAACACTAAACACTTCCCCTAGAGAGTCCCCCGCAGCGCCTGCTCGCGCTCGATGGACTCGAAGAGGGCTTTGAAGTTGCCTTTGCCGAAGCTCTTCGCGCCTTTGCGGTGGATGATCTCGTAGAACAGGGTGGGGCGGTCGGTGGTGGGTTTCGTGAAGATCTGGAGCAGGTAGCCCTCGTCGTCGCGGTCCACGAGGATGCCAAGGTCGGCGAGTTCGGAGATGTCCTCGTCGATCTCGCCCACGCGGCCGGGCAGCGACTCGTAGTACGTCTTCGGCACGCGCAGGAACTCGATGCCGCGCGCTCGGAGGCGGTTCACGGTGTAGATGATGTCGTCGGTGCGCATCGCGACGTGCTGCACGCCGGGGCCGCCGAAGAATTCGAGATACTCGTCGATCTGGCTCTTCTTCTTGCCCGGCGCCGGCTCGTTGATGGGGAACTTCACGCGCCCGTCGCCGCTGGCCATCACCTTGGACATCAGCGCGGTGAAGTCGGTGGAGATGTCCTTGTCGTCGAACGAGATGATGTTGGTGAACCCGAGGATGTCCTCGTACCACTTCATCCACACGTTCATCTTGCCGAGTTCGACGTTGCCCACGATGTGGTCCACCTCGACGACGCCCACCGGATCGCCGGGCTCGTTGCGCGTCTGGAAGTGGGGAAGGAAGTGCCCCCTGAACTTGTCGCGGTTGATGAATGTGTGGAGGGTGTCGCCGTACGTGCAGATCGAGGCGATGCGCACCGACCCGTTGTCATCCTCCAGCGTGAACGGCTCGCGCGCGATCTTGGCGCCGCGCCCCACGGTGGTTTGGAACGACCAGTCCACGTCGTCGACTTCAAACGCGATGTCCTGCACGAAATCCCCGTGGTACGCGATTTTGCCCGCCATGGGGTGATTGGGCGTCACCGGAGCGGTGAACAGCAGGCGGATGTTCTTCTGCTCGAGCAGGTAGTCCACCTCGTGCCGCAGCCCCGTCTCCAGCCCGTGGTAGCCCGTGATGCCGAACCCGAACACGTGCTGGTAGTAGTACGCCGCCTGCCGCGCGTTGTTCACGTAGTGCCGGACGTGGTCGATGCGCCGAATGGGGAAGTTGTCCTGTGCCATGGTCTTGCCCGCGATTATAGCCGTCCCCGGGACTGAGGTGAGGGGCTGGCCCATCCTGTCAGAAATACCAGTCTTCACGCGGTTCGCACGGCAATGGTTGGGTTCTGACGCGAACGATGCTACAGTGTTTAATGCTAGGCCTTTTCTTGGCCATTGCAGTTTGGAGGGAGACATGAAAACGAATTCCTTGGTTGCCCTTGGTGTCTTGGCGGGTCTTGCAGCCACGACGCAGGCGACCCTTGTTTACGCCGTGGATATGCGCGGCAATCGGTTTGTGACTTTTGACACTCTGGCCCCAGGCGCGCAGACCGTGCTGAACGCCAGCTACCTGCCCGACTACTTCGGAATGGACTTCAACGCGGCCGCGACCAACCTCTACGGCGTTAAGACCGTCACGGGCGTCAGCAGCGTCGAACGGCTCAGCCTCGCCGACGGAAGCCTTCTCGCGTCCGCCGCCATCACCGGCATCGACTCCGGGGCGACCGTCACCGGTCTGACGATCGACGGTTCGAACACGGCCTATCTGTCGGCGGGTGGGTCGGCTGGCTACAAGCTCTACAACCTTAACCTCACGACGGGCGCAGCGGGCCTGATCGGGACGATGTCGGCGAATATCATCATCGACATCGCCGTCGACACGGCCGGAAGGATGGTCGCCCACAACATCTCGACGGACACGTTCCACTTTGTGAACACGGCCACGGGCGGGTTGACGCTGATCGGTGGCCACGGCCTTACGGCGAACTTCGCCCAGGGGATGGACTTCGACTGGTCCAACAACGTCCTGTACGCCGCGGTGTACACGGGTGGAGGCACGCTCACCTACGGCTCGGTCAGCCTGACCACCGGCGCCGTCACGTCGATCCCCGGGATCATCAGCGGCGAGTACGAGATGGCGGTTCAGTCCGCCGTTCCAGAGCCGGCGACGCTGACGGCGCTCAGCCTCGGAGCGCTCGCGCTTCTCCGACGGCGCAAACGATAGGGTAGTCGTTTGCCGATCGAAAGCGGGCCGTGAGATCTCTCGCGGCCCGTTTGATTTGGGGATCCGAAATTGCGAGTCGTAGCCCCGATCGTCCCCTTTGGGAGTGCGCGAGCTTGCTCGCCGCCTTGCATTCGAGCGGCTTGCCGCGAGTCCGGTGCGCAGACGATAGCAAAGGGCCCCAAAACCTCGCAAGCACCATTGCCGGATTGTGCTCGGCAACGCCCTCAACGGACTCGAGTTTGACGAACAATGAGGGGGATGGTTGGACGAATTAGGATCGTCGTGATGGTTTGCGGGGCTCTCGCGTGTGCATCGGGCGCGAACGCGGTGACCTTCTACAGCACCCTGGGTACGTTTCAATCCGCCGCCGCGGCAGCCGGCCACACGGCAGCGGGACTGGAGGATTTCGAGGAAGCGCGCGTCTCATCCGGTTCGGGCGCCTACATGGACGACTCGCTTGACGCCGCAACCAGCAACACCGTGTTCCATACGGGTGAGATCGTTCCGAACCTGCGCGTCCAGTCCAACGAGCAAGGCGCCGGCGGCACGTTTGCCGACCCCAGGGGTACGAACGGCCTCGGAGCGTTTGGATCTGGTTTCAGCGGCAGCACCTCGAAGACGGTGGGCACCGGTCAAAACGGGGACAGTCTCGACGTTCTGTTCCTCGACACCCTGAACGCCAGCGTGGGGTTGGACCTCGTGCGCTTCACAAGCTCCGCCAGCGTTCGCGTGTATGTGTTCGACCACGCAAACCTCCTGATCGACCAGACAACGATCTCGGGCGTGGGTGGTGCAGGCACGTTCCTTGGCATGGTCGGCACCTCCATCGGGCGCATCAACCTCTACTCCGAAAACGGATGGGAGGCTGCCGACAACGTCCGCATGTACAACGCCAACCCCGTGCCCGAACCGGTCACCCTCCTGCTCGGCGCCGCCGCCCTCGGCCTGGCCGCCCGCCGCCGCGCCCGCCGCTGAGCCCGAATGTGGCGCCCCCGTAGCACCGGCTCCCAGCCTGTGTCCCCCGTAGCACCGGCTCCCAGCCTGTGTCCCCCGTAGCACAGGCTCCCAGCCTGTGTGTCCGATCCGGGGCGCCCTCTCAGGAACACAGGCTGGGAGCCTGTGCTACAGGGGGCGCGCCTCACCGGCCGAATTTCGGCTCCTCCCTCCCGCTCGAATCGCCCCAAGCACGCAACCGGCACCGCCCTTGAGATTCCCTCCGCAATAAGCCATAATTCACCCTTGCCGGCCGATGTAGCTCAGGGGTAGAGCAGCTGTTTCGTAAACAGCAGGTCAGCGGTTCAAATCCGCTCATCGGCTCCAGGGTTCTGCG
>CAYJMZ010000308.1:0-623 GCA_964370995.1 uncultured Fimbriimonadaceae bacterium
CGCGGCGAGGGTTGTCCGGCATCGGCTCGGTTCGCAGCGCCATCGGCAAATCGAACTTCAGCGTGTCGCCAGGCGCCCACTGGCGGTCGATCTCCAGAAACGTTCCTGGCTGGCCTGTGCCGACAACCGTGCCTGCGACGCGTGCCACGACGGGACCCGCGGCCCAGCCCGGGCAACGCACGACCATCTTGAAGCGCACGGCCTTGGGCCCATCCACACGCACCGACACACCCGGCGCTGCGGGCACGCGGGTCTCCAAGGTGACCGTGACCCCGCGGGCTTTCCAATCCAGCACCGACGGCACGAAGCCGTTCACCCACAGCGCGTCCTTGGATGCGTAATAGATTCCGTCCCCGTACTTGGCGTGATTCTCCATGCCCGTGCCGTGGCAGCATGTGAAGGTGTTTTCGCGGTTGCCGAAGGTCTTTCGCGCCCCGGGCTGGAGCGGCACGAAATAGCACGTCATGCCCGTCTCGTGGTTCTGCGAGGCGAGGATGTGGTTGAGTTGCGCGCGCTCGTAGAAGTCGCCTTCGGCCACCGATGGTGACCACGCGAACAGGTGCCGCGACAGCTTGAGCATGTTGTACGTGTTGCACGTCTCGGTGGTGTCGGTGCTGAGGTGC
>CAYJMZ010000308.1:633-3513 GCA_964370995.1 uncultured Fimbriimonadaceae bacterium
GGTCGTTTAGTTTGTCGGGAGGGCCGAAATACTCGCCGAACCCGTGTCCGCCAATGGCGTAGGTGTGATCCTCGACAACCTGCTTCCAGAAGAACTCCGCGGCCTTGCGGAACCGCCCTTCCGACGTGAGTTCGTACTCCCGCGCAAGGCCGATGATCTTCGGGATCTGGGTGTTGCCGTGGAGCCCCGCGAGTTTGGGGATGCCCGCCTCGAGGGGGCCGAGCACCGCATCGTGGTGGAACTTCAACGCCAGGTCGAGGTACTTGCGCTTGCCAGTCCGGGCCGACAGTTCCGCCAGCGACTCGGCGATGCCCCCGTGTTCGCATGCGAGCATGGTCTGCCACTGCCCCGTTGTGAGGTCGCGGGTCACCGCCAGCGCCCAATCCCCCACGCCTCGGGCAATGGCAAGGGCGTCGGAGCGTCCCAGTTGCTCGTGGGCGTCCAGCAGCCCTGCCATCAACTTGTGCTGCGTGTACCACGGCACCCACAACCCGTTGAGATCGAACCCCTTGCTGCGGATCTCCCCGCGCCGGATCTCCTCGAACACGCGCACGATGTCGGGTACGCCGGAAACCAGCCCGTCTTTTCGCTCGGCCTGGCAGAGCTTCAATTCACCGAGGATCGTGTCGATCTTCGCGGCCAGCTTCGCATCGCCCGTCGACGCGTACATCAGCGCGCACGCGGACAGGTAGTGCCCCAGCGAGTGGCCCGAGATCGTGTCCCGCTCCCAGCCGCCGTACATCTCGCCGCGCGTGGGCAGGCCCGCATTCACGTAGAAGCGGTGGAGCAGACGCAGCGGGTCGACGGTGAGCAGATACGCGTGGTCGGCGTCCATCGCGGTCTTGTACACGCTGGGAAGCAGCCGGACTTGGCCAAGGGGCACGGGCGTCACGGCGGGCTGGAAGGTAGCAGAAGCGGCCATGGTGGAGAGCAGGATCAAGGTTTCGATCATTGCTGTGGTCCATGATGCGCGAAAACATGCGCTTGCAGCGACCCGCGCGGTGTTAACATGGAGGCGAGATGAAGAATTGGATGGCGTTGGGAGCGGCATGTGCCGTAGTGTTGGCGGGATGTTCGGGCACAAAGGACGCGACGGTCTCCGGCAATCAGCCAGAAGCGAAGAAGCAGCTGGTGGTCGGCTTCAGCCAGATCGGCGCGGAGAGCGGATGGCGCACGGCGAACACGGAGTCGATCAAGTCTGAGGCCGAAAAGCGGGGCGTGGTTCTCAAATTCTCCGACGCCCAGCAGAAGAAGGAGAACCAGATCAAGGCGATCAAGAGTTTCATCGCCCAGGGCGTGGACATCATCGCGTTCTCGCCGGTGGTCGAGGCCGGCTGGGAGCCCGTGCTGCGCGAGGCCAAAGAGGCGGGGATTCCCGTGATCGTGTCCGACCGGCGGCCCGACGTGCCTGACGACCTCTACGTGACGTTCATCGGTTCCGACTTCATCGAGGAGGGTCGCAGGGCCGCCAAGTGGCTTGCGGAGAAGCGCGGCGGCAAGGCCGTGATCGCCGAACTACAGGGCACCCCCGGCAGCGCGCCCGCCAACGACCGGAAGAAAGGGTTCGAGGAGGTCCTCAAGACCTACCCCGGCATGAAGATCGTGTTCTCGCAGACCGGGGATTTCACGCGCGCCAAGGGCAAAGAGGTCATGGAAGCGCTGCTGAAGAGCCCGCAGGGCAAGCAGATCAACACGCTCTACGCGCACAACGACGACATGGCCTTGGGCGCGATCCAGGCGATCGAGGAGGCGGGGCTCAAGCCCGGGGTGGACATCACCATCGTGTCGATCGACGGCGTGCGCGGCGCATTCGAGGCCATGATCGCCGGGAAGCTGAACTGCACCGTCGAGTGCAACCCCCTCCTCGGCCCGCCCCTGTTCGACGCCATCGAGGCCGTCATGGCAGGCAAGGCCCTGCCCAAGCGCACGATCATGAAGGACGGCATGTTCGACCAGTCGGTGGCCGCCAAGGAGCTGCCGAACCGGAAATACTAGGTGTGGTTTGTGGTTTGGTGGTTTGGTGGTTCGGACCGGACACCATCAACCATTAACCATTAACCATCAAACCACCAAACCACCAAACCCATGTCCCTTCTTCCCCACTACAACGAGCACGGCTACGCGATTGCGCGGTCGGCGATCGACTCTGACCTCGCCGCAGAGGCTGTCGCGCACTGCCGATGGCTGATGGCGCGGCACCCCGACCTGCGGCCTGAGGACCTGGGGCACACATTGGTTCCAGACGACCCCTTTTGGGTGCGCCTCGTGTCCGACGAGCGCCTGCTCGATGTGGCGCAGCAGTTTGTGGGCCCCAACATCGCGCTTTTCGCGAGCCATTACATCGTGAAGGCGCCTCGTACGGGCCGACCGGTGCTGTGGCATCAGGACGGCAGCTACTGGCCGCTCGACCCCATGGATGTGGTCACCCTGTGGCTGTCCTGTGGCTTCGCGACGCGCGACAACGGCTGCATGAAGGTCATCCCCGGCACCCAGCATCTATCCCTCCAGGAGATGCGGATCAACCAAGAGGTGGACAGCGTGCTGCATTCCGAGATCGACCCAACCCTGGTCGACGACTCGGGGCAGGTGTTCCTTGAACTGGAACCCGGCGACGTGTCGATCCACCACCCCAACGTGATCCACGGCTCGGGGCCGAACGACTCAGCCCAGTGGCGCTTCGGGCTCACCATCCGCTATATCCCCACGTCCACAAGGATCACGGAGGCGGACTTCGGCTGCCCCTTCCTACTGCGGGGCGACGCCGTGGCCGGCGTGAACACCTACCTGGAGCGCCCCCGGTACCGCGCCGGCGACCACATGGCGTTTCGCGGCTGCGAGAATTGGGGACCCTCTTAGAGTGCGCGGACTCCCGGTCCGCGC
>CAYJMZ010000309.1:0-3507 GCA_964370995.1 uncultured Fimbriimonadaceae bacterium
CCTCAACACCGAGCAGCGCGCGGCGGTCGAGCATGGGTCGGGGCCGTTGCTGATCTTCGCGGGGGCGGGCTCGGGCAAGACCCGGGTGGTGACCACGCGGATCGCCAAACTGATCGGCGAGGGGCTGTCCCCGGCGCGCATCCTGGCGGTCACGTTCACCAACAAGGCCGCGCGCGAGATGCAGGAGCGTGTGGAGCGCCAACTCGGCGGGAAGGCGGCCGGCATCTGGATGGGCACGTTCCACGCGCTGTGCAGCCGCATGCTGCGTATCGAAGGCAAGGCGATCGGCCTGCACCCGCAGTTCACGATCTACGACGATGCAGACCAGATGAGCCTCGTGCGCGACATCCTCAAGAAGAAGAACATCGAGGACAAGGGCATCCAGCCCCGCGCCGTGCTCAGCGAAATCAGCAACGCCAAGGAGAAGCTGTGGACCCCCGAGCGCCACGCCGAGCAGGCCGCTGGCTATTTCGAAAAGATCGCGACGGAGGTCTTCAGGGCGTACAACACGCTTCTGGAGAAGGCCAACGCGCTCGACTTCGACGACCTGCTGCTGTACACCGTGCGCCTGCTCGAACAGCGCCCCGACGTGCTCGAAAAGTATCAGGACCGCTTTCTGCACGTGCTTGTGGACGAGTATCAAGACGTCAACCAGGCCCAGTACCAGATCGTGAAGCTGCTCTCGGGCCGGCACCGGAACATCGTGGTGGTGGGCGACGACGACCAGTCCATCTACGCGTGGCGCGGCGCCGACGTCGGGTTGATCCTCAAGTTCGGCTCGGACTATCCGGACGCCAAAATCGTGAAGCTCGAGCAGAACTACCGCTCGACCAAGACGATCCTCGACGCCGCGCACGAGGTGATCCGGCACAACCGCTCCCGCGCGGACAAGCAACTGTGGACCGACAACGCCCAGGGCGTGCCCATCACCATCTTCGGCGCGGGCACCGAGCGCGATGAGGCCATGGCGGTCGCCGAGCGCGTGCTGCTCGACACCCGGGCGGGGCGGCGGACGTACCGCGACTTCGCCGTGCTGTACCGAACGAACTCGCAGAGCCGCGTGCTCGAGGAGGCCTTCCTCACCCTGCGAATTCCGCACGTGCTGGTGGGCGGGCAACGGTTCTACGAGCGAAAGGAAATCAAGGACATGCTCGCGTACATGCGCCTGGCCGTGAACGCCAACGACGACGTGTCGGCAAGGCGCGTGGTCAACGTGCCCGTGCGCGGCGTCGGCGCGACCACCGTGCAGGCCTGCGAGGCGTGGGCTGCCGAGCGCGGGCTCCCCCTCTGGTTCGCGCTGATCGATCAGGAGATGCAAGCTGGGCTCCCGAGCAAGGCCGCCGGTGGGCTGCGCGCGTTCACATCGGCGATCGAGGAGGCGCGCTCCCTGGCGTTGTCCGGGCCCGTGACCCCCGTGCTCAAGCACCTCCTGGACGCGTCCGGCATCGTGGATGCGCTCAAGGCCGAGCGCACGGAAGAGTCGCTCGCACGCTTGGACAACCTCCAGGAGATGCTGACGGTGACCATCGAGTACGACGTGTCCAGCGAGGCGCCTTCGCTGGGCGAGTTCCTGGAGAGCGTGGCCCTCGTGGCCGACATCGACGGGCTCGACGACCACGCGGGGGACGCGGTCGCGCTGATGACCCTGCACTCGGCGAAAGGCCTCGAGTTTCCCGTGGTGTTCCTCACCGGCCTGGAGGAGGGGATCTTCCCGCATTCCCGCTCGATGGCGTCGGACCGCGAACTCGAGGAGGAGCGCCGACTCTGCTATGTGGGGATGACCCGCGCGCGCGAAGAGTTGCACCTCCTGCACGCGAACCGGCGCACGGTTTTTGGCACGCCCGCGTTCAACCGTCGCTCGCGTTTCCTGGAGGACCTCCCCGCGGGTTGCGTGGTGGACGTGGGCGGTGCCGGCGTGCGTGGGCCGATGCGGAGCGTGCAGGGCGACCGCACCGGCTCCTATCGGGTCGTGGAGCCGTCCGGCGGACCTGCTCCTGCCCCGAAGCGACTGCGCGGACCCGAGTGGAAGCCGCCTTTTGAAGTCGGCCAGCGCGTGCGGCACGGCAAGTTCGGAGTCGGCGTGGTGGTGGCGTGCAACCCGGTGACCAACGACGCGGAAGTCACCGTCGCCTTTCCGGGGGTCGTGGGCGTCAAGAAGCTTGTGCAGACTCTTGCGAAGTTGGAGGCGGTGTGAGGGCGGGCATGCTGGTGCTGGCGGCGCTCGCCTTGGCGGGGTGTGCGCGCCAGGAGCTGTTCCCCCTGGAGGTGGGGCGCGTGCTGACCCTGCACGTGCGTACGGGGTTGGGAGTGGCGGGAGTCGAGCAGATGGCCGTCACCAGGAAGCTGTCCGTCGCCGACACGACCGGCTACGAGCTCACCGGCGCCCGCGGCACCTCGCGCCTGGCGTGGAAGGGCGATACACTCGTCGCCGAGGCGTTCCCCAACGTGCGGTTTGAGCCCGCCCTGCCCATTCTTGTGGCGGGGGACCCCCAGGCGGTGCGCCACTGGCGGGGCTCGGTCGTGCATCTGGGAGTCGCCGCCGACGGGGTTGCGACACTCACGCAGGCCGAGGTGGACGACCGGCTGGGATCGAGGAAGCTGAAGGCCGTGGAGACTCGCCTCGTGATCAAGGCCGCCGGGCATACGATGGAAATCACGAGCGCGTACACTCCCCAAGTGGGGCTCCTGCGGCAGCGCCAGACCACCGACGGGCGGTTCGATGTGGCGTTGGAGTTCCTCGATGGCTCGGCGGATATGCGAAAATGAAAAATCCTATGGAAGAAACTGCGCCCGTCGCCCCGCGCCTGGTGTCCCTCAAGGATGTGAAGTCCCACCACAAGGTGAAGGTGTTCATCGACGGGGCCAACACCGTGATGCGCGCCATGGGCTACACCGAGCACGGGCACCGGCACGTCGGCGTCGTGTCCAGCATCACGCGCTACATCCTTGAAAACCTCGGCACCCCCCCGCGCGAGATCGAACTGGGGCAGATCGCGGCGTACCTGCACGACATCGGCAATGTGATCAACCGGCAGGATCACCCCCTGTCGGGCGCCAACATCGCGTTCACCATCCTCAACGAGATGGGAATGGACGCCGATGAGATCTCGCCGATTCTTGGGGCGATCGGCAACCACGAGGAGCTGCTGGGGGTGCCCGTGAGCGCCATGTCGGCCGCGCTGATCATCGCGGACAAGAGCGACGTGCACTACAGCCGCGTACAAAACCCGATCCAAGAGACCTTCGACATCCACGACCGCGTGAACTACGCCGTGCAGAAGAGTCGCGTCGAGATGGACCCCGCCGCACAGACGATCGAACTGACCCTCCAGATCGACACGCAGCACGCGAGCGTGATGGAGTACTTCGAGATCTTCCTCAGCCGCATGGTGATGTGCCGCCGCTCCGCCGACACCCTGGGCTACCGCTTCGTCCTGCGGGTCAACGGCGTGAATCTGGACTGAGTGTGCGGAGAGGATTGAGGATTGAGGATTGAGGGTTGAGGAT
>CAYJMZ010000310.1:0-3496 GCA_964370995.1 uncultured Fimbriimonadaceae bacterium
TTGAACACCTTGCCAAAGCGCTGAAGGTCGCGCCGCCTCTTGTCCGCCGAAGCCGCGTCGACCGTGAAGTACCCGCCCGGCCACCTCGACGCCGCCGAGCCCATGGCCGCCATGGTCTTCCCCGCAGCCAGGTACTCCGCGGCGGCGTTCTCCGCGCTCGGGATCTTCGACACGTCGGTGAACGCGTCGACATCGAGGACCAGATTGTGCGCCTTGGCACGCACGATCTGCGCCTCCAACCCCCCGCCCTGCGAGCGCACGTAGAGGATCCCGCCCAAAACGCCCAGCAACCCGAGCGCCCCCAGCACCAGACACCCCCGACCCAACCGCCGCTTCACCCGCTTCACCCGATCTTTGTACCCCTTCTCGAGAGCGCGAGCTTGGAGGCTGTTGCATGGGGATCCCCGTGGCCGCGATCGTCTCGATTGACGGTTCCGGAAACAGACAAGCGGGACGCACGCTGCCACGAAGGCAAGCGACAAGCACGCTGCCACGGGATTCTCCCAACTCCGTGCAACAGCCTCCTTGCTCGCCGCCATTCGCCCCGGCGACTTGTCGGCGGCTCCGCTACGGACTCGCGGCAAGCCGCTCGGGAGCAAGGCGGCGAGCAAGCTCGCGCACTCTCATACCGGAACCCTGCTAGGGGGGCTTCGGCACTACGAAGAGCAGGTCGCCTCCGCCTCCGCCGCCGTCGATCCCGTCCCTGTCGATGCTGTAGAGCACGAACGCGGGACCTTTGGGGCGGTAGCGAAGAGGTTTGTTGTCGAAGGGGTCGAGCCTTGGGGTGCCGACCTCCTCGAGTCGCGTTGGCAACCGTCCGTTGCGCAATCGGAACTCGATCACGTCGAGGGCCTGCAGGGCCAGCCGGCGTTGCGCCACCTGGTGCTTGTACATCTCCCCCAGGCCATCGAGGTCCACAAACTGCCTCTCGGCCTCGTCGATCCGGTGGGTCCCACTCTTGACCGCCGCCTCAAGACCCGAGATGGCGGCGGCGATTCGCCCAGGATCTCCCCGAGCAGCCCTGGCCGCCTCCAGGAAGGGGATCCATCGACTCAGCACCCGAGCTTGATACGCGCGCTCCACGAGTTTCTGATCCTGCGCGAATGGGTGGAAGGCACCGCGATTGAACGCTCCGCCGGGCGCAATGCTGAACCAATCGAGAATTCGCTGCCACCAACTGCCATCCGAGGGTTGCTCGAAGTACTCGTCGAGCATCTCGTAGATGTTCAGACGAAACACGAGTTCTCTCTCCATGCTTCGGAGCGGATCGCCCCTCATCTCCCCAATCGCCGCCCGCGCCTGCGCGACGTGTTTCATCGTCATCTTCGCCGGGTCGAGGACACGTTGGAGTGAACTCCACACGATTGGCTCAAGGGCCAGGCCACCCAGAACAGAAGGATCTTCGCCGACGTGCCGGCTCATCGTTGCGGCGACCCTGAGCCACCCAATGGCGGCCTCCATCCGGCCCTCGTGCACGTCCCAAAACGCCTGGGCGCAAGCGAGTTTGACGAACTTCTTGAGCTCCCAAACACCACCTGCGACGTACGGCCGCCTCAAGTCGCGCTCGAAGATGCAATGCGGACGACGGGCGGCCCGCTCGAGCAGCGGGAGGATCTCGGCACAACGTTCCAGCGAGTCCGGCCCCTTTGCCGAAGCCGTGGAACCGATCAAATACAGTCCCTCCTCGGTCCCGGGCGGCAGTTTCTTGTACTTGGCGATCGCTTGGAGGTAGATCGGCGCGGCGTTCTGATCGGGCGGGATGGCGGGCTCAAGGTCCTTCCATTCGAGTGGGATGTTCAGCGCGCGGGCCCTTTCGCGTTGCGTTTCAAGGGTCGCGGCGGCCTGCGAATACTCACCCCGAACCCGGAAGTGCTGGAACCCGAAGGGCAGGGCAACGAAAACCAGCACCGCGCCAAGCAGCAGCCGGACCCAACGAACGCTCGGGCGAGGAGGGTTCACTTAGGGAGCGTACCCTTGGGGTCAGGAACGGGGATCAGGAGACGAGAACGAGGAAACGTTCCCGTTCCCCGGGCCCCCATTTCGGTCCACCCTCACTTCACTGGGAACTCGAACGCCTCGTCGCCTTTCCCGCCCTTGCCGTCCACGCCGTCCTTTCCGATGCTGTACACGACAAACCCATCGGCGCGGGGGAGGTAGCGCAGGGGCTTGCCGTCGAACGGGTCCGCAAAGGGTTCGCCCGTCTCAGCCAGCGTGGCGGGCCATTGGCCTGTGCGGTGGCGGAAGCCCATCACCGTGAGGGCCTGCCCGGTCAGGCGCCTCCGGGCAACCAGGCGCTGGAACTGATCGCCCATCGTATCCGCGTGCATTGGGAAGACGCGCGCGGCCCTGTCCGCGCGGTGGCTGCCGCTTGCAAGCGCCGTTTCGAGCGCGGCCAAGTCCTGTCGGACGGCGAGGGGGTCTTCGACGTGCTTCTGGATCACTTCGAAGAGCGCGTTCCAGCGGTGCAGTTCTCTTGCTTGGTACGCCTGCTCCACCACCGCGGGGTCCTGGAGTCGGGGGAGGAACGCCGTCAGATCCACCCCCGCCGGCTTCCCGCCCGCCCATATTTGCTTTACCCTTCTCCACCACTCTTGCAACCGCCCCGAAATACTCGGTGGTTCGCGGAGAGCATCCCGCCGAAGGTCGTCCCGGACCACATCGTAGATCGTCAACCGTGATACGAGTTCGCCACGAAGGGCCTGCATCGGGCTGGGTGAGCCCAGGGTGTCGATCACAGTCCTCGCTCGTTCGATTCTGGAGGGGGTCATCGCAGACGGCACCAGGCTACGATTGAGCATCTCCAGGACGATGCCGTCGAGATTGACTTTGACGAGCCACCGAATCAGCCCGGGGTTCTCGCCTGAGTGCCGGGCGATCGTCGCCGCAATACGCAGCGACTCCAGCGCGGCGTCGAACCGACCGTCGTGCGCATCTAGTTCGGCCCTCCCGCATGCGAGCTTTTTCAGATCCACTAGGGGCGAGGGAAAGCCAGGGTCCCTACCGAATGGCGCCGGGTTCTGAATGAACCAGCATCGAGGCCGCGTGGCGGCCTGGTCGATCAAGGCCAACACGTCGCGCGATGCATGCAAGGCAGCCTGCCTCTTGTCCCAATCTCTTGTCGCCGATGGGCCCTCGGGGAACGAGCCGATGCGGCTCTCGACGGGCAACTGCTTGTAGAGGTCGGACGCCTTCTTGTAGAGCGGCGCGGCGTCCTGGTCGGTCCCGGCCCAACTTGGGGTCAGGTCGTCCCACGTCAGGGCGAGTCCCAGTTCCCGGGCGCGGGCGGTTTCGGCGGGCAAGGTTGCAGCGTCTGCCGCGTACTCTGCCCTCGCGGCAAAGTACCGCACTCCGAATGGCGAGGCGAGCAGGAGGGCGGCCACAACGAAGATGGTCAGCGGTTTTCGAAACCGTTTGGACGGACCGCGCATGGGATTAGGATACAACGTGGCCTCAGGGCTTCGAAGGCAGGGGGCGAATCGGGCGTCCCCCTCACCCC
>CAYJMZ010000311.1:0-2809 GCA_964370995.1 uncultured Fimbriimonadaceae bacterium
TCGAGCTTTGCTTCGGCAGCCACAAGGTGCGCGGCGAGGCCGTCATCACCGACATTCCCCAGCCCGCGCTCGGCACCCTTTGGGTCACGGCGTCGGCGGGCGTGACCCTCACGGAGGTCGTGAACGGCACCGAGCCTACGAGCGACGAGGCTCGCGCGCAGTCGATCGACGACGTGCTTTCGATGAACGAGGGCAAGGAACTCGTGCTCAACGTGCGGGAGATCGGCAAGGTCGAGGGCAAATTGCTCAGCGCGTCGGGCTCCGCGCTCATCGTCCAAACGCCCAGCGGAACCCTGGTCATCAACAAGAACTCGGTTAGCTCGCTGCAAGGCACCGGGATCACGTGGTCGAAGTCCACCACCGGCACCCGCCGCGTACTCCGGGTGAAGGCCAAGGACCACGCCAACGGCAAGGTGATCATGATCGGCCTGGAGCGCGGCATGACGTGGGCGCCCGCCTACTCGATCGATATCTCCAAGCCCGACAAGCTGTCCATCATCGGCAAAGCCACGGTGCTCAACGACCTGAGCGACCTCAACGCCGTCGAGGTCCGCCTGATCACGGGATTCCCGAACGTGCCCTTCGCGGGAAGCCCCGACCCCCTCACCAGCGGGGTCTCGATCGACCAATTCGTGGGCCAACTGATGGTGCTGGGCACGCCGGATGCCGCCAAAGCCATGCCCGGCATGATGTCCCAGAACACGGCGCGGCGCGAGCTCATGCGCTCGTTCGACGACGCGTGGTTCCAGGTCAGCACCCTGCCCGGTCTGGCTGCCGAGGACCTTTTCTTCTACCGCCAGCCCGCTGTGAGCCTCAAGAAGGGCGAGCGCGGCTACTACGTGCTGTTCAAATCCGAGGCGGCCTACGAGCACCTCTACACGTGGTCGATCCCGGACACGTTGCCCGAGGACAACCGCCCGATGCCCGCCCTGGACACGATCGGCGACGTGTGGCACGCGCTCAAGTTCAAGAACACTTCGACGATGCCCTGGACCACTGGTCCCGCAACGATCTTTAAGAACGACGAGATCCTCGGCCAAGACGAGTCCCGCTACACCGCCGTCGGCGCCGATGCGCTCATCAAGATCACAAAAGCCCTCGACGTGCGCGCGGACCAGTCCGAGGAGGAGGAGGCCCGTGAACGCGGCGCACTCAAGATGTACAGCGCCACTCCCACCCACGACCTCGTGACGGTCAAGGGCACCCTCGAGATGCAAAACCGCAAGGGCGAGGCCATCAAGGTCAAGGTCACCAAGGACATCACCGGCGAAGTGGTCGGCTCGACCGGCGACCCCAAGTTAGCGAAGACCACCAAGGGCCTGCGCGACGTGAATACCCACGCCCGCCTCGAGTGGACCACCACCATCCCAGCGGGCAAGACCATCACGCTCACGTACACCTACAAGGTCTACGTGCCCACAAGGGGGTATTAGGGGAGAGGATTCGAGGATGAGGATTGAGGGGACAGCTGAACGTCCAGGTCCGACTCAATCCTCTAATCCTCAATCCTCATCCTTTCAATCCTCAATCCTCCAATCCTCTCTCCGAGTTACACTAGCACCATGAAGCACCTCGCGCTCCTTACGCTCCTCGCGGCCCTCTCAATGGGCTGCAACAAGCCTGCGGAGGAACCGACCCCTCCGACCCCCGCGGCCACAGCACAAGCGGGACAGGCAGGGGGCGGCGGGGGCATCGCACCCATGACCTCCACGCCCATCCCCAACGCTCCGATCGCGGGCACCGACTCGGTCCAGGGCGGGGGAAGTGCCGTGGGGCAGATCGCCAAGGACCGGGCGCGCAGCGTCGGCGGCGGGTCGAGCCTCGACCAAATGCCCGCAGACGATCAATAGCCCCAATTCGCAGGAACCCAGGAAACCACCACGGAGTAACACCGAATATGCACGCTCGACCCTTTAGACCTTGGCGCGCCCTCATCGCGTCCTTCCTTTTCGCCGCCACCGCGATCGTCCACGCCCAATACGCGGGCGCCGTCGCTCCCCCCGACAAGTACCGCAAGGGCTTCGAGAGCATCTCGCAGACCGATGCCCGCAACTGGCTCGGCTACCTTGCGGGCCCGGAGTGCGCGGGGCGGGGGTCCGGCCAGCCGGGCTTCCAGAAGGCAGCCGAGTTCATGGCCGCGCGGTTCAAGGAGTTCGGGCTCAAACCGCTTGGCGACAACGGCACGTACTTCCAGTCCATGCCGTTCAGCCGGTCCCGCATCGACGACGGCCACTCGACCCTCACCGTCGGCGATCTCAGACTCGCCGGAGGGCGCGATATCGGGTTCGGCAACCTCAGCTCGAATACGGAGAACAAGGGCAAAGTCGTGTTCGTCCATGCCCCATCCAACACCTCCAAACTCGAAGACCCCACCGTGGTCGACGGCAAGATCGTGGTTCTGATGGCGGACCAGGTGGGCACGGACCTGGAGCGGCAGCTATTCACCGCATCGCCCATGGCCGTTCTGACCGTTGCGAAGGAGGTTTCGCCGAGCGTGTGGGCCGTGCGCCGAGGCCCCGGGCGCGCGACTCGCACCGGGGGAACGCAACCCACCGTGCGGGGCACGATCTCGGAGAAGGCCGCCGTGCGGCTCGCCGAATCGCTCGGTGCCGATTTCAACGCACTGCACACCACCGGCGCCTCGGGCAACGCGACGGTGCTGCAGACGAACGCAGAGGGCACCCTCACGGCCCTGATTGCCAACGAAGAGGTGATGGTGCCCAACGTCGTCGCGGTCTTGGAGGGCAGCGACCCCAGCCTCGCTGGCCAGCACGTGGGCATCGGAGCGCACCTCGACCACCTCGGCACT
>CAYJMZ010000311.1:2819-3479 GCA_964370995.1 uncultured Fimbriimonadaceae bacterium
ATCTATTACGGGGCGGACGACGACGGATCCGGCTCGACGGCACTCCTGTGCGTCGCCAAGGCAATGGCCGGTAACCCCGTGAAGCCGCGCCGCTCGATCGTGTTCATGGCGTTTTGCGGCGAGGAGATGGGCCTCATCGGCTCGGGCTTCTACGCGAGCAACCCCAAACTGCCGCTCGCGGACATGGTGTGCGAACTTCAGATGGACATGGTGGGACGAGATTCCGACGGCGCGCAGAACGGCGACCCTAACCGGGTGGACGTGGCCGCAGACAACGTGAACACGATCCGGCTGGTCGGCAGCAAGCGGATCTCCACGGAGTTGCACGCACTCATTCTCGACCTCAACAAGCACGTCGGGTTCACGTTCAAGTACGACGCTGAAGACGTGTACACGCGCAGCGACCACTACAACTTCGCCGTCAAGGGCATCCCGATCTCGTTCCTATTCGATGGTTTCCACCCGGACTATCACAAACCGACCGACACGGTGGACAAGATCAACTTCGACAAGCTGACGAACGCGGCGCGCCTGTACTACCTCGTCACCAGCGAGGCCGCGAACCGAAACGAGCGGTTCAAGAAGGACGTCGCCGGCGGAGGCTAGCGCGCCAATTGACCGCGCCCGGGAAGGAGATGCCTCCGCAGCCCCGCTGTGGAG
>CAYJMZ010000312.1:0-3396 GCA_964370995.1 uncultured Fimbriimonadaceae bacterium
TTCCAGCAGTGGATCCTGAGTCCGGGGCACCCCGTTCTTGACGCCACGTGGAGCTACGACGCGGGCCAGGTGCTCGTGACGGTACACCAGAACCAGGACACCGCCGACGGCACTCCGATCTACGAGATCGACGCCAAAGTCGGGCTGTTCACGGCCACGGGCGCGATGCGGCGGGTCGACGTGCACCTGAGCGGCAAGGAGCAGACCCTGAAGATCCCCAGCGCGTTCAAGCCCGCAGCGGTTCTGCTCGATCCCGACCACGCGTTTCTGCGCGAAATCCCCAACGTGCACTGGGCGCCGGAGGAACTGCCGGTGATCCTGGCCGGCGCGCCGTGCGGGGTCGATCGGGACATGGCGATGCGGATGATGCTGAAGGACTCGCCGAGTGAGGAGGCGGTCCGGCAGGTCGCCGCCGAGGCCAAGCGGGAGAGTGAGTTGTTCCCGCCGATTCGGACGCTGCGGCCCCTGATCGAAACTGCCCGGCCGGGCCTGAGGCCGCTGTGGCTTGGGATGCTGGGGCACGCGAGTTTCGACCGGCGGGCCGAGGCCGTGGAGGCGCTCGGGAAGCTTCCCGCGGACGCGGAGACGACCCAAAGACTGCGGGCGCTGATCAACGGCCAGGCACCGATTCAGGTGGTGGTCAATGCGATCCAGGCGTTGGCGAAGTGGGATGCGAAGGCCAACGCGGACGTGTTTCGCGCGGCGCAAAAGATCCCCTCGCGGCGAGATCGGATCAAGCGTGCGGCGGAAACGGCGCTCGGCGGGGCGTAGGCTACAGGCTGGTGGCCGCCCAGATGAGGTTGACGACGTCGTCCTTGAAGATGTCGCCGTGCCCGCCGCCGAGTGCCAGGGAGCCTTCGTAGACGATGCGGCTCGCGTCGAGGTTGAGCAGGTACGGGGGGCGTCTGCGCTGGCCGGTGGCGAGGGCCACTGCGCCGACGAGTTTGGGCGGACGCACGAGCATTGCGAACAGGCCGTCGCGCCCGAGCACCACGGGGGGGCCGTCGGCGTTCGCGACGTTGCTCATGCCGAGGTAGCCGGCGGCAAGGCGCGCCTGGTTCGCGGCGGGGTACCAGAAGCCGTTGGCGGAGTCGTACCGGGAGAACACGCACGAGAGAGCTCCCGTCACCGCGCCCACCGTCCGGGGCTCGTTTTCGAACCATCCGCTGGCCATCGCGCCCTCCACAAGGCACAGCGAGCGCAACTCGAACCCCTGGCAACGCGCGAACACACCGTCGTTGGCGAGGGAGCGCGCGGCGTTGGCCACCACCAGGCCCCCGAAACTGTGCCCGATCATGTGTACGCGCACGCGGGGGGCATCGGGGTCGAGGGGGGCTTGGCGATCCAGGTCGGCAAGCAGCGACTGGAGAAAGGCGCCCGCCGACACCCCCGATTTGACGCCCTTGCGCTGCATCTCGAAGAACGCGAGTTGGTTCTCGAGGCCCTTGACCATCGCAACAGCCTTGTGTCCGCGCCCGACCGCGGCCTGGAGCCAGTTGATGGGCCACCTCGCGAGCGCAGCCAACTGATCGCGCACCCAAGCGGGGCTGCACTCCCATCCCCCGGGTCGCTCGGCGTACACCCCGATCAGGGGTAGGTTCGTGGCGGCGGCGAGCACCGACCACAACGCGCAGAATGCCAAAAGGTAGGCGCCCACCGGCAGCCAACCCGCCACGATCAGCAGGGGCCCCAGCAGGGCGAACCACGTGCGGAACAGGAAGGTGAGCAGCACGAAGTACAGCAACGGCACGGCCGCGGCGAGCTGGAGAACCGCGTACGCGAGCATTTGGACCACGGGCAGCCCCCGAACGGGCGCGTCTGGTTTGCCCTGTCGCCACCGTGCGAACACGATCGCCCCCATCACTGTGGCGGCGGCCGCGATGACAACAACGGCGGTTTGCCCCACGGCCGCCGCTTTCTCCCCGTCCACCACGGCAAGGTTCTGCAGGGGGGCGAGCCACGGCTGCTCCCGGAGGGTGGCGAGGAGCCCTTTCGGTGAGGACTCGTTGACCTTGTCCGCGCCGCGCGCCAATCCCACGAGGAACTTGATCAGCACGCCGACGCCCAACGTGCCGGCGACGAACTGGATGAGGCTTTGCACCGAGTCCAGCAGGGTGCCCACCGCGCGCGGCTTCTGGGACTGGCCCGCCAGAGGGCGCATCACCTCGGCCTCGACGTAGCACCGCCACGCCGTGGACACCTTGTCGTCGTTGGGGGCCTGCCCGTGCCTGCCGCGCGTTTGATAGCAGACCAATCGGCGCGCGAGGTATCGGTTGCGGTTCACCAGGTCGGGGTCGAGGGTCTTCACGTCGGGTGCGGACACCTTGGACATGAACTCGAACACGGCCTCGAAGTCCAGGGTGAAATCCGCCTCATCGAGGGGTTTGTTCTGGGTGTCCACCGCACCCACCCACGTGAACGCTTCGCCGATCAGGCGCATGAAACTCGCCTTGCTGCGCCGCCCGGCCTCGTCCAGCCATCCGTTCTCGCCGGGGTCGGAGTGCCAGTGCAGGCCGATGAACAGGGGGATGAAGGGCTCGGTGGGCACGATGCTGCCGCGCGAGATGAGGGTGGCGAGGCGGCTCACCAGCCGGTCGTACGCGGCGACGCCGGCGAAGAAGTTGCGGTGCCACCCGTGGCTCATCACGTACACGTCGGTGATGCGTCCGGACACCTCGTTGCCATCTGCGTCCAGGGTCCCCGCCTCGTTGGTCTCCTCGAAGCGCCGTCGGATCTGCTCGGCGACGAACTCCACTTCGCCTGGAAACGCGGTGTCGTCGAGGGGCACGACGAAGTAGGGGCGCAGGTGAAGCAGGTCCGGCTCGTCGGTGCGGGGGCTGATCCACGCGCGCGTCCACTGCGGCGTGCGCAGCGCCTCGCGGGTGGTGGCGGGGTCCACGATGCCTGTGACGGGGGTGCCCGCGAGTTGTTGGAAGCGCTGGGTGGCGTCTGTCAGCGCGGGGCGACCGATGCCGTCTAAAGGGCCGTCGTACAGGGGTGTTTGACCGGCCGCGTCCACAAACGTGCGGCTCAGAAACTCCTGCCAAGAGCGCGTCCGCTCCCGCCCAAACCCCGCCCAGAACCCAAGCATGACCATCGTGGTAGGGACGAACGAAAAAGGAAGACAGGTGCGCGCCTGTAGCACAGGCACCCTTGTAGCACAGGCCCCCTTGTAGCACAGGCACCCTTGCCTGTGATTCCGATTCTACGGGGGATCCACAGGCAGGGGTGCACGTGCTACAAGGGGGCTGTTCGGGAGGGGTTTGGAGCCTACCCATGGCCAGTTGGTGAGGCCCGCCTTGGTGGGGTTGGCTAGGGTGTAGGCGACGAAACGGTGGAAGTGTTCCTCGGATCGAATGAGGTGATCGAAGGATTCGGATTGCCAGAGGGTCCCGG
>CAYJMZ010000313.1:0-3389 GCA_964370995.1 uncultured Fimbriimonadaceae bacterium
AACCGGCAATCGGGACGATCGCGGCCACGAAACCGGCAATCGGGACGATCGCGGCCACGGGGGGGATGGCGGGGAGGTCCCTGGCGTCATCTACAATGGGGACGCCTATGAAACTTCGTACAGGGCCTTGGATCAGCGCTTTGGTTGTACTCGCGGCCATTCTCGGCTTGGGAGCCGCCTTCGTGGGCAATTCCAGCCCGTACGTCACCATCGCCCAGGCGTTCACGACGCGGGGGGACAACCTCCATCTCGCGGGCGACATCGTTCCCGGGTCGGTCCAAAACGACCTCAAGCACGGATCTTTGCGGTTTTCGGTTCGCGATGCGGCGGGACAATTGGCCCCCATCGAGTACATCGGAGCCCCCGTGTCCAACCTAGCCGAGGCCAAGCAGGTCGTGGTGGTGGGCGCCATGCGCGACGGCACGTTCCACGCCCACAGGATGCTCGTGAAGTGCCCGTCCCGATACGAGGGCGACAAGAAGGCCACGTAGCTTGGAGCAGTTTCAGCATCTCGGCTGGCCGACTGCGCCCAGCTGGTCGGTGTTTGCCGCCGACGCGGGCCGTTCACTTATCTGGGTCGGGCTCGCGCTGTTTCTGCTCAGTTTCCTCGCCTGGTCATTCGGGGAGCGGAGCCGTCTGGCGGCCAAGATCGGCGGGTGGGGATTCCTGGGTGGCGGCCTGTGCCTGCTGGGCGCCTTCATCAGCCTGGGCGCGCTGTTCGCGGGAGATCAGTTCCAGTACGAATACGTGTTCGCCCGCGGAGACGCCTCCACGGACCTCAAGTACAAGATCGCCGGGATCTGGGCGGGGCAGGAGGGCAGCTTCCTGCTGTGGGCGTGTACGTCCGCCCTGTTCGGCATGGTCGTCGCCCCACGCACGGGGCTCTTGCGGCGCTGGTTCACGATTCCCTTTGCGCTGTTTCTCGCATCTCTGTGCGGGATTCTCGCGTACGAGACGCCTTTTACACTGATTCCCGAAGTGGGAAATCTGCTGCCGCCGACAGGGTCCGGACTCACGCCATCCCTTCAGAACTACTGGGTTGTCATCCATCCCCCGACCATCTTTATGGGGTTTGGGTCCCTCACGGTACCGTTCTGCTGGGCCATCGCGGCCATGATGCGGCGCGACCCGGACTCGTGGGTGGCCGGCGTGCGCCCGTGGGTCCTGCTCAGCGTGGCACTGCTCGGCGTCGGACTTTGCATGGGCGGATTCTGGGCGTACGAAACCCTCGGCTGGGGCGGATTCTGGATGTGGGACCCCGTTGAGAACGTGAGTTTCGTGCCTTGGCTCGGCATTGTGATGTTGGTGCACGGACTGATCGTTCAGACCGCGAAGAAGCAGTGGATGGGCATGAATCTCCTGCTGGCCGGTCTTCCGTTCCTCGCCTTCGTGTACGGCACGTTCCTCACGCGCTCCGGGTTCCTGGCGGACACCAGCGTTCACAGCTTCGCGGAGATGGAGCAAACCGCCCACAAGGTGCTGCTCGGGTTCTTCGCCGCAAGCGCGGTGGGGTTTGTCGGCCTGTGGCTGTGGCGCGGCCGGCCCATGGGGAAACTCTCCGCCCCGGCGCCTGCGCCCGGCGGCGTGTACCGCGAGGCGACGTACCGGTGGGGCGGAGCGCTGCTCGGACTCACCGCCGCGGCGACGGCGATCGGCATGAGCGTGCCCATGTTCATGGCCCTCTCAGGCCGACAGCCCGCGATCGTCGAGGAGCATGTGTACCACCTGGTGCTCAGCTGGTTCTTCGTGCCCACGATCGTGTTGATGGCGATCGCGCCATTTGTCGGCTGGCGCCCACAACCTCTCAGAGGGTCGCTGGCCGCGTTGCTGAACCCCCTCAGCCTCGCGATCGGCACCGTGGGAGTGGCGCTGCTTCTGCTGAATCGCTCGCACTGGACCGCGGGAGCGTTCACAACCCAGGACACCGTTTCCTTCCCGTTCGGCATCGAGGTCTGGATCAAGCCCTGGGTGTTCTTCCTGTTCGGAATCTGCGTGTTTGCGGGCTACGCCAACCTGTGGCGCGTCGTTGCCCTGTGGAAGCGCGGGCGCTCGTCGATCGGCGGGTTCGTCGCGCACGTGGGCATCGCCGTCCTCATGGCGGGGCTCATCGTATCCCGGGGCTTCGAGCGCAAGTCGGGGCTCGCGTTGGTCGAGAAGGACGGTTCGGCGACCGCGCTCGGCTACACGATCACCTACAAGGGACGAACGATCGAGCGGGGTGACCCGGAGCAGTACCTCTACGACCGCAACAACAAGATGGAGTTCGACGTGCGCGGTCACGGGGAGAGCTTCACGGCAAGCCCAGGTCTGTTCTACGTGCGCAACATGCAAGACCCGGAGAGCGCGCCCAACCAGATGCTTTGGCCCTCGATCCATCGCGCCCTGGATCACGACATCTACCTCACGCTCCGGAGTGAAGAGTTCGACATCGGCAAGGCCCAGATGCTCCTGCCCGGCGAAACCAAGGACTTCAGCGGGCTCGCCGTGACCTACAAAGAGTTCACGATGGTGGGCAAGCCCGGGGCCCCCGGGACACGGTTTGGCGCCAAGTTGCACATCGAGACACCAGACTCCACACCCCCTCTCTCGACCGACGTGCACCCGGAACTTGAGATCACCAAGGACGGATTGGTGCCCCGCTTTGCCGGCAGCGGCCAAGGGGTGATGGCCTCTTTGCAGCGCATCGACGCCGCGACCAAAGGCGCCCTCGTGCAACTTCACAGGGAGCGTCCGGCGTACCCGATCGAAATCTACTACAAGCCCCTGACGCTCTTCGTTTGGCTCGGGACGGGTATCTTGGCGTTCGGTTCGCTTTGGGCGGCGTGGGCGCGACGGCCCAGACGATCGCAATCCGAGCCCACCCCCACACCTTGATCATGCGCCTCAACCACCTGCTCAAAGCCAAGCTCCACCGCGCCCGCGTCACGTACGCGGACCCCGAATACGTGGGCAGCATCGAGATCGACCGCGACCTCATGCACCGGGTCGGCATCGAGGATGGCGAGTTGGTGCACGTATGGGCCATCGACCACAAATCTAGGATCGAGACCTACGCCTTCGGGGGGCCCAGCGGCGTCGTGGGAATCAACGGTGGCGCCGCACAGCACTTCCGCGCAGGGGACCGCGTGGTGAT
The DNA here is from genome assembly GCA_964370995.1 of uncultured Fimbriimonadaceae bacterium. GTDB lineage: Bacteria > Armatimonadota > Fimbriimonadia > Fimbriimonadales > Fimbriimonadaceae > JAMLGR01. Next base: position 3,134 of record CAYJMZ010000313.1, read on the forward strand.
CGCGGCGTTCACGCTGTCGGACGAAGCCGTCGTGCCCAAGGTATTGCTTCTCGGGGACGACAACCAGGTGCTCCGCGAGATGCAGCCGTTTCACGTTCTCGGCTAACCGGAGATTCCGGCCAAGGTGGCTTCTGCGTCTCGCAGATTCCGGCAACCGCCCCGGCGTGCCCCGGAATCGGCGGGACGCCGAAGCCACCCTCTCAGATTCCGGGCAAGGTGGCTTCTGCGTCTCGCAGATTCCGGCAAAGGCCCCGGC
>CAYJMZ010000314.1:0-3380 GCA_964370995.1 uncultured Fimbriimonadaceae bacterium
CTTCCTGCGAAGATTCCAGAGCTCACTCGTCCCGCAGTCGTCAGTCGTCAGTCGTAAATTGTCAGTTGCGGCCGCCGCGCTGCGTTCTTTGCGCCTTTGCGTGAAACCGAACAACAGGAAACGACGCCGCAACGCAGAACCCTGCACCGTGATCACGCGACGCTCGTTTCTCACCCAGGCAGGCACCGTGGCCCTGGGGTTCTCCCTTCCCCAAGGCGTCGCGGCGCGGCTGGCGGCGCACCATGGGGAGCTGACCCAGGCCTCGCTGATCCCGGCGGACAAGGGGCTCTCCAAGGAGTGGTTCAAGGGCCTGCGGGCACGTGGAAAGCCCAGCGTGATGCGGGGCGATGCCCTCAAGTGGATCGGCATGCCCGTCGGGGGCCTCTGCGCGGGGCAGGTGTATCTGAGCGGCGACGGGCGTCTGTGGCATTGGGACGTGTTCTCGCCGCAGATGTCTTCGGACTACAGGTTCTCCTCACCCGCTGGACACTATGCCGAGCCGATGGAGGTGCGCTCGCCGTTCCAGCAGTCGTTCGGCATCCGTGTGGGTGATGTGACGCACAAGCTTGACTCCACCGGGTTCGCGGAGATCGAGTTCGAAAGCCGTTATCCCATCGCCCACGTGCGTTATTCCGACCCCGCAATGCCCCTCAAGATCGAATTGGAGGCGTTCTCGCCGTTCGTGCCGCTCCAGGCCGAGGATTCGAGCCAGCCCCTAACAATAGTGTGCTATACACTATATAACCCCACCGATCGGGCGATTCAAGGCACGTTCGTCGGAACGCTCGCGAATCGCGTCGGAGGGTTCTCGGGGCACTTCGACCAACTCACACGTGTGAATCGCGCGCGGTACGACGGCGACGTCGCCATGCTGGAGTGCTCCGCGGTTCCGAGACCTGCCACCAGCCCTGGCGACGTGCGTCCCGACATCCCCTACGAGGATTTTGAGCGCACAACCTACGCGCCTTGGGGCACGACGGGCACCGCGTTTGGCGACGGTCCCTTCCCGCAACGCCAGATGCCTGAGCGCAAGGCCGCGACCCTGGGGCACGGCGAGTTCCTCGTCAACACGCACGAGTCGCGCCACGGCGAGGAGTCGGCGGCGGCGGACCAGCCGACGGGCACCCTCTCGAGCCCCGAATTCACGATCGAGCGCGCGTTTATCAACTTCCTGATCGGTGGCGGGGCGCACAAAGGCAGGACCAGCCTCGACCTCGTGATCAACGGGCAGGTCGTGCGCACCGCGTCCGGGCGCAACTCCAACCCCATGCGCCCTGCGTTCTTCGATGTGGGCGAGCTCGAAGGGCAACGCGCACGCCTGCTCATCGTGGATGCCGTCGAGGGCGGTTGGGGGCACATCTGCGTGGATCATATCGTGTTCTCGGATGCGGCGTGGCGCGACACGGTCGACTTGGAGCGCCTGCCCGACTTCGGGTCCATGGCCCTGGCACTCGTCGGACGGCCACCTGGTACGAGCGTGTCGGCGTCGGTCGGCAGGGACGGATCCAGCAGCTTGCGGGCCGAAAGCACCAACGTAGAGCCCCTGGCCGGCACCGTGGAAGCGCCCTTCGACATTCCACCCGGCGGCGAGCAGACCCTCGAGTTCGTGCTCGCGTGGCACTTCCCTAGCTACGGCGAACCTTCGGGCGAGTTCGGGGCCATCGAGAACCTCGCCAACCTCAAGAAGCACTTTTCGCTCCGAGCGGGGTCGGCGCGGGAGGTCGTTCACGCGTACGCTCCTGAATCTGCTCGGCTCCGGCGAGACACCCGGAAGTGGGTGGACACGTGGTACGACTCGACCCTGCCGCACTGGTTCCTCGAGCGCACGCTCATCCCCGTAGACTGCCTCGCGACCGGCACGGCCCACCGGTTCGACAACGGTCGGTTCTACGGTTGGGAGGGCGTGTACTGCTGCGCGGGCACGTGCCAGCACGTGTGGAACTACGCGCAGGCCGCCGCGCGGCTGTTCCCCGATCTGGAGCGCGACGTGCGGGAACGCGTGGACTTCGGCCTCGCGTGGCAGCCGGACGGTACCATCCACTGCCGCGCGGAGAGCGGAAAGCAGATCGCCCACGATGGCCAAGCCGGCACCATCGTGCGCACGTACCGCGAGCACACGATGTGCGCCGACGACGCGTTCCTTCGTCGCGTTTGGCCCAAGGTGAAGGGCTCCATCGAGCGACTCCGCAAGGAGGACCCCGACGGCGACGGCGTGCTCGAGGGGTGGCAGTACAACACGCTCGACGCCGCGTGGGCGGGCAAGATCTCGTGGATCTCCAGCCTGTACCTCGCAGCCCTGCGCGCCGGTGCGGCGATGGCGGGCGAGATGGACGACACAGCCTACGCCGAGGAACTCCAAGCCGCTGCCGAGAGAGGCGGCAAGTCCGTGTCCGAGCAGCTGTTCAACGGCGAGTACTTCGCCATGAAACGCGACCCCGCGCACCCCGAGAGCATCGGCTACGGCCCCGGCTGCCACGTGGACCAGGTACTCGGCGACAGTTGGCTGCTGCAGATGGGCCTCCCACCCGTGCTCCCGCGCGACCAGGTGCGCACGGCCCTCAAGTCGCTGTGGAAGTACAACTTCGCCCCCGACGCGGGCGGGTACATGAAGGCGATGCAGGCGGTGATCCGCGGTGGCCGCTGGTTCGCGATGCCCGGAGAGGCGGGGCTCGTCATGACCTCCTTCCCTCGCGGTGGAGCGCAGGAATCGAAGGGACAGGGCCACGCCGATTGGGTCGTGGGCTACTTCAACGAGTGCATGAACGGCTTCGAATACCAGGCTGCGGCGCACATGATCGCCGAGGGACTGGTGGACGAGGGCCTCGCGATCGTGCGCACGATCCACGAGCGCTACGGCCCCGAGAAGCGCAACCCCTTCAACGAGATCGAGTGCGGCGACCACTACGCGCGCTCGATGGCCGCGTACGGCGCGTTCCTCACGGCATGCGGCTTCCGGTACCACGGCCCCAAGGGCGAGATCGGGTTCGCCCCCCGCCTGACCCCCGAGAAGTTCCGCGCGGCCTTCACGGCTGCCGAAGGGTGGGGCACCTACGCGCAAGAGATCCGTGGCGGCCGCCTGACTGCCCGCTACGACCTCAAGCACGGGTCGCTGGCGGTGCGCACGGTCCACTGCGCGCTCCCGGCGGCGACGCGCGCCACGGCCAAGTTGGGTGGGCGCACCCTCACCTGCACGCTCCGACCGACCGCCGACGGGGTTTCCGTGGATCTCACCGAGCGCGTGCGGGTCGAGGAGGGTGCCACGCTGGTGCTGCAGGTGGAGTAGGTGCCCCGGTGGCTTCGGCGTCCCGCCGATTCCGTCCGGCAAGGTGGCTTCGGCGTCCCGCCGATTCCGTCCGGCAAGGTGGCTTCGGCGTCCCGCC
>CAYJMZ010000315.1:0-3317 GCA_964370995.1 uncultured Fimbriimonadaceae bacterium
AGCTCGGGGCGCCTGATCACGCCTGTTCGCCGACTACCAAAGCGGTGCCGGGCCGCCGCACTCCAAAGCGCTTCGCGCACTTCTGCACGACACGGCGTATGCTGAAGCAAGTGGCAACGAACGACCTCACCCGGCGGCGGTTCCTCCAAGCTTCGGCCGCGTTTGCGTTGTCGCCAGGGGTCCGGCATCCGGCAAAGGCGCTCCGGTTCGCGATCATTGCCGACCTCCACCACGGGCTGCAACCCGACGCAGAGAAGCGCCTCGCCGCGTTCATGGGGGCCACCCAAGGCCGCGACCTTGACTTCATCCTCCAGATGGGCGACTTCTGCCACCCGACCCCCGGGGGGCGTTCCTTGATGAAGATGTGGGAGCAGTTCCGCGGTCCGCGCCGCCATGTGCTGGGCAACCACGACATGGACCTCGGCACCAAGCGGCAGATTATGGACGTCTGGGGAATGCCGGAGCCGCACTACGCGTTCGACGCCGGGGCGTTCCACTTCGTGGTGCTCGACTGCAACTTCATCCTCAAAGAAGGGAAGCACCAGGATTTCGCCAACGGCAACTACTACATCGACTCCCAGTTGCGCGATCGGGTGAGTCCGGAGCAGATCGAGTGGCTACGGGGCGAGCTCGCGGGGGCAAAGAAGCCGGTCGTGATTTTGTCCCACCAGGCGCTCGACGAGGTGTGGACCGGATACACCGTGCCCAATCGGCTCGAGGTGCGGCGCGTGATCGACGAGGCGAACGAACGCTCGCCGGGCAGGGTGGTCGCGTGCCTGTGCGGACACCACCATCTGGACGAGGCGAGCGTGATCCGCGGGGTGCACTACCTGCACATCAACAGCGCCTCGTACCACTGGGTGGGCGACGGGTTTGGCAGCGAGGGCCCACGCGCGGTGTACCACGACCCGCTGTTCGCGTACGCGACCCTCGATCCCGCCGGCACGTTCCAGATCTCGGGCCGCACCAGCACGTTCGAAGAGCCGACGCCCGTGGCGACGGGATTCCCGAATGGAGCACGGCTCTCGGCGAGAATCTCGGATCGCACGCTGCGGTTCTGACAAGCAGGGATTTCCGGCCCGTCCGGCGAATAGGGGAGCGTGAACACCCGTTGCGCATTCGTCCTGCTCGCCTCCGTCGGTTACGCGGCCGCCGCGGTCGCCCAAAGCATCCCCCGCTCGGCCTACTCCGGGCTCGAGTGGCGGTGCATTGGGCCGTACCGCGCGGGCCGGACCGTGGGCGCGACGGGGGTGCCGGGTCATCCCAGCACGTTCCTGGTTGGCGTGAACAACGGCGGCGTGTGGAAGACCGACGACTACGGCCTGACGTGGAACCCCATCTTCGACGCGATGCCCACGGGCTCGATCGGCACCGTGGCGGTGGCGCCCTCGGACGCGAACCGCATCTACGTGGGAAGTGGGGAGGGGCTGCAGCGGCCGGACCTCTCGGTGGGCGACGGCGTGTACCGCAGCGACGACGGCGGCAAGACGTGGAAGAACATGGGTCTGCGCGATGGGCTGCAGATCCCTGCGATCGTGGTGAACCCGACCAACAAGGACGAACTGTTTGTTGGCGTGCTCGGCCACCCCTACGGGCCGAACCTCGAGCGCGGGGTGTTCAAGTCCACCAACGGCGGGCAGACGTGGGCGAAAGTGCTGTACATCGACGAGGACACCGGCGCCGCCGCGCTTGCGATGCACCCGACCAACCCTCGGATCGTGTACGCCGACTTGTGGGCCGCCCGGCAGGGGCCTTGGGAGAACGGCGCGTGGCAGGGCAAGGGCAGCGGGCTGTATGTGACCACCGACGGCGGCGCGAAGTGGCGGAAGCTGGACAAAGGGCTGCCGACGTTTGCGCAAGGCCTCGGCCGGATTGGGGTGGCCATTTCGCCGAGCAAGCCCGCGCGGATGTACGCGATGGTGGATTCGCCGCAACTGGGCGGCGTGTACCGCTCCGACGATGCGGGGGAGAGTTGGCGCCGGGTGAGCGATCAGAGCCGCCTCTGGGGCCGGGGCGACGACTTTGCCGAGGTGAAGGTCGACCCGAAGAACCCCGATCGCGTTTACGTGGCCAACACGTCGTTCTACCGCTCGGACGACGCGGGTGACACGTGGACGTGCATCAAGGGCTCGCCGGGCGGCGACGACTACCACGGCGTGTGGATCGACCCCGATCGTCCCGACGTGATCCTCACAGCTGCGGACCAGGGTGCGTCCGTGTCGGTCAACGGCGGACGCACGTGGAGCAGTTGGTACAACCAGCCGACCGCGCAGTTCTATCACGTGTCCACCGACAACGCGTTTCCCTACACGGTGTATGGCGGTCAGCAAGAAAGCGGCTCGGCGGGCGTGTTGAGCCGTGGGCCGGATGGTCAGATCACCTTCCGAGATTGGCATCCGGTGGGCGCCGACGAATATGCGTACGTCGCGCCCGATCCCTTGGACCCGAACCTCGTGTATGGGGGGAAGGTCACCCGGTTCGACAAGAGGACGGGTGAGGCCAAGAACGTGGGCCCAAACTGGCGCGGTGAGGGCCACCGGGCGCTGCGCACGATGCCGCTACTGTTCTCGCCTGTAGACAACAAAACGCTCTACTTTGCAACGGAAGTCTTATACAAAACCAGCGATGCGGCCACCACATGGCAGGTGATTAGTCCCGACCTCTCCCGCCCCCAGCCCGCGGTGCCCGCAAGTGTCGGCGTGTACACCGCGCCCGACATGGCCACGATGCGCCGGCGCGGCGTGATCTACGCGGTGGCGCCCTCGCACAAGACGCTCGATACGATCTGGGCGGGCACCGACGACGGCCTCATCCACCTCACGCGCGATGGGGGGAAGAGCTGGAAGGACATCACCCCGCCCGGACTCACGGCGTGGAGCAAGGTGTCGCAACTCGATGCGGGCCACAGCGACGACAACACGGTTTACGCGGCGATCAACCGCATTCGAGTGGACGACCTTCGGCCGCACATCTACCGCACGCACGACGGCGGCAAGACGTGGAGTTCGATCGTGGGCGGCCTTCCGGCAGACGAGCCGGTCAACACCGTGCGCGAAGACCCGACGCGCAAGGGCTTGCTGTACTGCGGCACCGAGCGCTCGGTGTACTTCTCGATCGACGACGGGGACCACTGGAACCCCTTGCGCCAGAATATGCCCGGGACCTCGATCCGCGACCTCGTGGTGAAGGACGCCGACCTCGTGGTGGCCACCCACGGCCGCTCGTTCTGGATTCTGGACGACGTCAGCCCACTGCGGCAAATCGCCTCCAGAACCGAGAACCCGGACGCCTTTCTCTTTGTCCCCCAGCCCTCGTAC
>CAYJMZ010000316.1:0-3304 GCA_964370995.1 uncultured Fimbriimonadaceae bacterium
CTCCCGCATAGTGGCGCGGACGTCCACGTCTGCGATAACCCGGCCACCCGTGTTTGGAGTCTGATCGGGGCCTGTCTTTCGCGGACGGGGACGTCCACGCCACTATGCAAGAGTCTGGCGGGTCCACTCGAGTTCAAGCAACCCGATCGCTAGGCTCGACGCCCGTCAAATGCGCCACATCGGCTTGAGGTTCACATCCCTTCCCCATTGCTTTCGCGCCAAGGCCAGGTAGTGGAGGTAGTTTCCCAGGGGCACGTCGGGCGGGACTCGGTGGTCGCAGAAGGGGATGTAGCCGCCCTCCTCGACCAGCGGGGTGAGCCGGTCTACTTCGGCGGCAATCCCCGAGCGGGGGCCCGCCAGGATGTGCTTGTCGAACCCGCCCATCATCAGCAGATCCTTGCCGTACTCCTTGCGGTACCGCACCGGGTCGGCGCCCCATGTTCCGATCTCGACCGGGAACATGCAGTTCACGCCCGCATCCAGCCAGAGCGGCATCAGCTTCTCGATGTTGCCGTCGCAATCGAGCCAAATGACGTCCACGCCGTTCTTACGAAGCAGGTCGGTGATGCGGCGGTAGCGCGGAACCAGGTACCGCTTGAAGTGCTCCACCCCAAGCAGCGGACCGCCCGAGTAGCACATGTCCTCCCACATCCCGCACGAGTCGAACGACACGCCCGACTCGAACGCCTGGGTCAAAACCCCCTCGATGAGCACGCAGACCGTCTCGACCATCTCCTCGAACCATGCCGGGTCGTCGTACACCGCGTAGGACACGTTCTCGACCCCCATCCAGTTCCGCAACCAGCCGTACAGGCTCCCGCCGGGCAACGTGAGGCAAAACGGGCGGTTCGGATTCAGCCATCGCTCGATCCGGGTTTGCCAGGTGGCGGGAAAGCGGCCCGGTGAGGAGGGATCCAGCCTGGGTTTGTAGTGATTGTTCCAACTCTCGCGGTCGGTGAGCAGATGCCCCACGTGCATCGGGATCGAGCTCATAAACTTGTGCCGCAGCACCCGCACGCCGTCGCCACCCTGAACGATCTCCTGGTCGCCGAGGTCCTCGAGCACGGAGTTCTCGAATAGCGGATCGAGCGAGTCCCGAATGCCGAGCCACCCCTCGAAGCGGTCCATCCCGAGGAAGTCGGAGGTCGTGCTCTCCGTCCAATGCTCGGGGAGCCCGACGCCCTTCCACACCTCGACCGTCTCGGTCCAGAACCCAAAATCGCAGATCGGCGCCCGGTCGCGCGGCTGGTACCGCATCGTGGCCAAGAAGCGCTCGCGGTCGGTCATTTCAGTCGTAGTTCCCGTAGCGATCCACGAGGTCGATCACAAACTCGTAGGTCTCCCAACTGACGGCCGGGGGCACGGAGTGGTCGGAGTGGTACACGTAGCCGTTGGTGGCCATCGCGGCTTGGAGCTTCGACACGACCTCGTGTTCGACGCGTTCCAGGTCGTTCGTGGCCATGATCATCACGTCGATGTTGCCGAAAAGCGCCAGACGGTCCCCGTAGGCCGGGGCAAGCACGCGCACGTCCATATTCGCCTTCGCCTCGAGCGGCTGCAGGCAGTCGAAGCCGGCGTCCATGTAGTGTTCGAGCACGCCGTTCACGTCGCCGTCCGTGTGGAAGATGAAGGGCAGGCCCCGCGCGTGCGCCCAATCCGCCATGCGTTTGTGGTCGGGCCAAACCAGTTCGCGGTACATCGCGGGCGAGCACATCGTGCCGCGCCGATACGCCATGTCGCCGTAGATCCACACGCCGTCGGGCTTGATGCCGCGCTCCATCAGCAGGTCGAAATCCTTGAGCACGAGTCCCGTCATGGTGTTCGACACGTCCACGATCCACTCGGGATCATCGATCATGCCCATCAGGAAGATCTCGTCTCCGAGTTGGCGACGCGTCATCTCGAAGGTCTCGAGGCCGCACAGATAGGTCCAGAGTCCGTTCCTTCGCCCGCGCACGAAGTCTCTGTAGGACGCGTACGGGTTCACGAAGGGCCAGGCCGCCAGCAGCGCGGGTTTGTAGAGCTCCTCCCACTCCCGGCGCGAGGTGCAACCAAACGCCACGTGCTCGGGCGTGCCGGAGCGGCGCTTCCAATAGCGTACGGTATTGCCCCACTCGTCCACGAACGTCTGCGTGCGGCCATCTTCCGAGACAAGGCGCTTCTGTCCCGGATACGGCCGGGGGTCGCTCCAGGACAGCGACTGGAAGTCGGTGCCGATGAAGGTGTTGAGGTCGCCCTCCTGCCCCTCGTTGCGCCATCGCTCCAAGGTCTCCATCCAGAAGCTGTCGGACCGCGGGATGGAGTCCTGATCCTGCCGCTTGAACATGCGGGCAACGCGTTCGCGGCTGGAGAGGCGGGTGCTGCGCATGGAGCTGTTCTTATCGGGCCGGGGCCAACATCGACCTGGCGATTTCCACGCCGCTGGCCGCGTCCGCCGCGAACGCATCCGCGCCGATCTGGGTGGCGAACTCCTGGGTGATCGGCGCCCCGCCGATGATCACCTTGGCTCTGACTCCAGACTCCCGAATCGCGAGGATGGTCTCCTTCATCGCCGGCATCGTGGTCGTGAGCAAGGCCGAGAGCCCGACAAGGTCCGCGTCGCTCTCCCGGGCGGCCTGCACGAACCGCTCCGCAGAAACGTTGGTGCCGAGGTCGACCACGTTGAAGTGCGCCCCGCGCCACATCATCGCCACGAGGTTCTTGCCGATGTCGTGGAGGTCGCCCTGCACGGTGCCGACCACCGCGGTGAACTCGGGCTTGATCCCCGCCTTCACCAGCACGGGCTCGAGCACCGCCATGCTCTCCTTCATCGCCCGCGCGGCGATCAGCATCTCGGGCACGAAGGCCTCGTTGCGCTGGAACTTGCCACCCACGTCGTCCATGCCGGCAACGAGCGCGGCAAGAACGATCTTGGGGTCCGTTCCTGCTTCGAGCGCTTCCGCGGTGATCCGGGTGGCTTCCACGCGGTTGCCCGCGATCACGGCATCGGTGAGGTTTTGAAACTGGCTCATAAGCAATCCACCAACAAGGCTCCTTCGTGTCCAACGATGAACGTGTACGGGTTTACCTTAGGCATCCGTCGGCTTGCGCCCCTGCCTCGGCTTTTCGTCCCCTTCGGGCAAGTCTTTTCGAAGAGACATCCCTTCGATGCGGCCGGCCATCATGTTGATGAGCGCACTCGTCCCTTCCAGCCGGCGGTCTACGGGGACGTGGTACTTCAGGAGCTTCTTCTCGCGCCCCAGCTTCACCGAGCGCGTGTAGATCAGGTGCCAGATGCACGGACGGTCGGGATACACCTCGCAGG
>CAYJMZ010000317.1:0-3286 GCA_964370995.1 uncultured Fimbriimonadaceae bacterium
GCAGGACCCCCAAACAACTCGCGTTCTGGAGGTCTTAAGTTAATGGCTATGGGGGCTGGGGTGAGGGGTCCGAAGATCGTCCCCTGTAGCATATCATCCCAACCTGTGATCCCGTAGCACCCATTCTCGGCTCGGGCTACTCGCTCGGGGAATCGGTGCCGGCGATGGAACCCATGACCGTACTCTCGAGCAACGGTTCGGGCTTGGCATCGGGCTCGTGCGTGTAGTCGAGCAGGGTGCGGACCCGCGACCAGTGGGCGGCGACCAGCATGCACAGGCTGCCGCCGACGACGATCGAGAAGCGCACGCCCGATATTTCCGCGACCGCCCCCGCCTCGACGTCGCCGAGCTGCGGGCCGGAGATGTGGAACAGGCTGCTGGTGGCCGACATGCGTCCGCGCAGCTCGTCGGGAGTTGCGAGCTGGCGAATGGTCTGCCTCAACACGGTGCTGATCATGTCTGAGGCGCCCACCGCCGCGAGGCTGATCACGGCGACCCACAGGTTGGGTGCGAGTCCGAACCCGATGGTGGCGAGTCCAAACGTGGCGATCATCAGCACGACCAAGCGCCCCTGCCTGTGGACCGTCGGGCACCACGCGAGACCCATGGCGGCCAACAGCGCGCCCGCGGCCGACGAACCCGCCAGCAAGCCATAGGCCACCGAGCCGAGCCCAAGCACCTTGGTCGCGAAGGCGGGAAGCAACGCCTCTGCACCGGACAGGAAGGTGGCCCAGAAGTCGATCCACATCGCGCTTCGCACAACCGGCGTACGGTTCACGAACTGGAGCCCTACCCGGATTCGCTCCACCACCTCCTGAAAGCTAACCGCCCGATCCGCCGCGTTCTGGGCGCGCATCGGCGGCAGTCTCCACACCGCGTAAAGCACAGTGCCAAAGGACAGGAAGTTGAACGCGTAGCACGCACTGACTCCGCCGATCCCGGCGAACCCGCCGCTCGCGATCAGCAAGCCGGCGATCATGGGACCGGCCACGTCGCTGAGTCGCCACGTGATCCCGTTCAAACTCGCCGCGTTGGGGAAATCCGCGCGTGGAACGAGGTTGACCACCATCGACTGTCGAGCGGGTCCGTCGAATGCGCGGGCGATCGCGGAGAGGGCGACGATCACGTACATCGGGGCGACGGTTTGCTGCCCACGCAGGCTCAGGAAGAACAGGGCGAGGGCCGTGAGAGCCATCCCCGACTGGGTCGCCAACAGCACCTTGCGCCGATCGGCCTGGTCTGCCACGACACCGCCAAACAAGGTGAACACGAGCAGCGGCCCGACGCGCACCAGGCCGAGCAGTCCCACCATGAGCGTGCTGTTCGTGAGTTGGAAGATGTGCCAAAGCAGCGCACACCCCTGCACATTCGTGCCCACGTTGGAGAAGAACGCACCCGCCATGTAATTGCGAAACAAGCGGTGGCGGAGGGCGGGTAGGCGCATGGCGGCGACTCCGTCAGCATACTGGGAAGAGGAGTGAGGATTGAGGATTGAGGATTGAGGGAGGTAATTGCAAGAATCGTCATCTGGAGGGTATTCGCCCGCCGCTTGAACCTGAGCACGGCGCCAGAAGCTCGGAAAGTCGATTCTTGCAAGGCTCCCTGAATCCTGAATCCTGAATCCTCAATCCTCTCCCCCGACAGGTAACTTTGGGGCGTGGGCAAACTCCTCCTCCTCCTTTCTGGCGCGCTCGCGGTCGCGGGCGCCTGCTCCTTAACACCGACATCCAGCGCCGGCGAGGCTCCTGCGGGCCAAGGCCAGGCCGTCAACGTCACCCGGCTGTACAACGACACGTGCGCGAAATGCCACGGCGCCGAAGGCCAGGGCGGCGGTGCGGGCACGCGCACGCTGCTGACCGACGCGAAGTTCGACCAGGACTTCGACCGCGTGTTCTTCGACACGATCAAGAACGGCATCGCAGACCAGGGAATGGAGGCGTACGGCGCGACGCTGAGGGACGAGGAGATATGGGCGCTCGTCGTGCACATCCGCGAACTCCAGGCCAAGGCGCTGCGCGCAGCGAAGGGCTCAACGCGGCCCGTGGACGGCGTGGTCAAAACCCAGCGCCACAAGTACCGCATCGAAGAGGTGATCGGCACTGGGCAGGGCCTGAAGGTGCCGTGGGCCGTGGATTGGCTGCCCGACGGGCGCATGCTCGTCACCAACCGGCCGGGCACGTTGATTGTGGTGGATAAGGGCGCGCTCGTGTCGGTGGACGGCCTGCCGAGGAGTATCGAGAACGGCCAGGGCGGTCTCATGGAGGTCGCCGTGCATCCCGACTACGCCCGCACCGGCTGGCTGTATCTGGGCATCACCGACCCCGCCAAGGCTGGCGACCCGCGTACGAGCCTCACAAAGATCGTGCGTGGCAAGCTGCGGTTCGACGGGGGCAAGGCCTCGTGGACCGGCGAGCAGACAGTGTACGAAGCTGCGCAGGAGTTCTACTCGACCGCCTCCTTCCACTACGGCACGCGCATCGCGTTCGACGGCAAGGGCCACGTGTTTTTCGCGGTGGGTGAGCGCGGCACCAACATGCGCGCGCAGGATCCCGCCACGCCCTACGGCAAGATCATGCGCGTGATGGAGGATGGCCGCATCCCCGCCGACAACCCCCTGCCGGGGAACCCGATGTGGTCGCTCGGGCACCGCAACCCCCAGGGGCTCGTGTTCGGCCTCGACGGGGAGTTGTGGAACACCGAGCACGGCCCGCGTGGCGGCGACGAGCTCAACCGGGTCCAAAAGGGCGGGAACTTCGGCTGGCCGGTGATCGCGTTCAGCATCAACTACAACGATTCCCCGTTCCGAATGCCGTGGCCCAAGGCCGACGAGCCGTTCCTGCTGCCTGTGTTCCGCTGGCTGCCTTCGTGCGCCGCGTGCGGCCTAGACGTTGAGAAGGGACCCGCATTCCCGAATTGGAAGGGCGACCTGTTCGCGGGTGGCCTCGCGGGCCAGATCGTGGATCGCATCCGCGTCAAAGACGGCAAGTTCGTCGAGCGCGAGGAGATCCTGCACGGCATGGGCCGCGTCGGCGATGTGGCCGTGGCGCCCGATGGCACCATCGTGGTCGTGCTGAACGAACCCGACAAGGTCATCCGCCTCGTCCCGGCGGACTAGTGGCGCGTCAAGCTTAACGATTAGGGTCACCTGATCGCGAGCGAACCCGCCAGACTCTTGCATAGTGGCGGGGGGGGGGGGGGGGCCGGGGGCGCCCCCCCCCCCCCCCCGGGCGGGCGCCCCCCCCCCCCGGGGGGGCCCCCCCCCACCCCGGGACCGTAGGAGAGGAGG
>CAYJMZ010000318.1:0-3281 GCA_964370995.1 uncultured Fimbriimonadaceae bacterium
GCGCTGCGGTCATCACCGGCGCCGAGGAGTACCCGCCCGTCGAGAACACCGCATCGGGTGCGAACGCCGCGATACGCCGCTTCGCCAACACCGCCGAGCGCAGGATCGCGATCGAGGCCCTCCATCCGCTCGGAGTGCGCATGCTGTAAAGCGGCTGCGACGGAAAGCCCTCGAACGCGAGCCCGACCCGCCGGCACGCCTCCCCCTCCTGCCCCCTCAAAGAGCCCAGGTAGAGGACGTCCCAACCGGCATCGCGTGCGGTCACGGCGATCTCAAGCGCCGGATAGACGTGCCCGCCGGTGCCGCCACCGGTCACGACCAACCTCAACCGCCGCCTCCTTCGCCACTTGCGGCGCCAACGCCCCCTGACACACTCCGACCGCCATCCATAGAGCCACCAGACTTGAGCCGCCGGAACTGATGAACGGCAACGGGATGCCGATCGCCGGCAGCAAGCCGTTCGCCATCATGACATTCACACATGTCTGGATGCCGATCCAAGACGCCACGCCCACGAGCAGCAGTCCCCCGAACGCCGAGGGCGCGCGCTGTGCGAGGGTGAGCATGCGCAACACCAACGCCGCCATCACCCCGATCAAGGCCAGCGCCCCGATCAGGCCAAACTCCTCGAACACCGTCGCGGTCACGAAGTCTGTGGTCGCCGCCGGCAGCACGTGCTTGGCCCGGCCCGCGCCGATCCCCACGCCACCCACGCCCCCACTGGCCATCGCCATCTCGGACTGCACGGTCTGGTACGAGGTGTCGTCGAGGTTGCGGGTCTCCCAGCGGGCGCCATGCGTCAAAATTCGCTCGAGCCGGTACGCCTTCTGGGTCGCCAGGAACGTGCAGCCCAGCGCTCCGATGGCCAACCCCCACAGGAGCGTCTTGCGGCTCACCCCGCCGGCGATGCACATGGCGAACGCCGTTGCGCCGACGACCGCGGCGGTGCCGAGATCGGGTTCGAGCTCGATCATCACCACGCCAATCAACACCCAAAGGGCCGGAAGCATCCGCTTGGCCTTGGGAACCACAACACTGTCGACGTAGGCGGCCCTGGACTTGAAACGGCGGACCTTGACCGGCCACCTGGGACGCCCCGCGAACGCTCCGGCAAGGTAGATCACGACCAACAACTTTGCGAACTCGGCAGGTTGAATCTCGAAGGGACCAAACCCGATCCAGCGGGTGGCCCCGTTGTGCTCGATTCCCAACCCGGGGACATTGGGCGCGATCAACGCGATAAGCGTGAACAGCCACAAGAGCTTCGAGTACCGGCGCCACGTCTCCGGGCGGACCCGCGAGATCCAGAGGCCCAGCCCCACCGCCATGGGCAAGAACAGAAGTTGGGTCCGGAATTCGCGCGGAATGGGCCCTGCTCCCTGCTGCAGCGAACGGGCATACCCCGCGTCGAAGATGAACACCAACCCCAGGGCCGTGGCCAGCATCGCCAGCAACAGCAAGGGTCCATCGTAGATGCGCACCTTACTCATCATCGTTCCTGCCACTCCCTCGCGAGGCGCAGGAACAGCTCCCCGCGCTCGCGGAAATCCGCAAACTGATCCGTGCTCGCACATCCAGGCGCAAGCATCACGACATCGCCATCCGCCGCCGCCGCCGTGGCAGCCTCAAACGCCTCGCCAAGCGTTCCGAAAACGGGCACGGCGTCTCCCAAGACCTCGCAGATCGCTTGGACTTCCCTTCCAAATAGGTACAGACGACGGCCGGGGGTGCGGAGAACCTTCCCCAAGGGCGAAAAGTCGAGACCCTTGTTCTGGCCCCCCACCAGCAAGTGCAAGGTGTTCGCGGCCACGCCCTCGGATGAGGAGAGCACCGCGGCGGGGTTCGTGCACATCGAGTTGTTGATCAGGCGCACCCCATCGCGTTCCCCCGCAGGCTCCATCCGGTGTGCAAGGCCGTGAAACTCGCGCAGCCCCTGGGCAAAGTCGTCAAGATCGCACACCAGGGCGCGCCCGATCAACAGGGCGACCTGGGCGTTCAGCGCATTGTGAGGAGCTCCCAGCGGAAGGCTCGCCAGCGGTGTACGCCACTCACCGCACACGAGGTCCCCGCCTTCCACGCGGGCGTCTGCCCCTTCGCCGCCAAACGTCGCGCATCGAATGCCTGGGCGCGGTCGAATCTTGGGGTCGTCGAGGGGGGCGATGGCGATCCCTTCTGGTCCCAACGCTTCGAATAATTGTAATTTTATTGCAATATATTCGCTGAAGTTCTCATAGCGGTTCAGGTGATCGGGGGTGATGTTGGTGATCGCCGCCACTGCCGGTCGAAAGCCCCGAATCCACTCGAGCTGAAAGCTGCTGATCTCTGCCACGAGCACGTCGTCGGGTCCCGCGTCGAGGGCCGCCTCGGCAAGGGGCCGCTCGGGATGGCCGGAGCCGTAGATGTTGCCGCAGAGGTGCGCGGTCTTGCCTGCGGCTTGGAGCCCAAGCCACGTCATCACGGTGGTCGTGCTCTTGCCGTTGGTGCCCGTGATGGCCACGATCGGCGCCTTCGCCACTTCGTACGCGACCTCGATCTCGCCGACGATCTCCATGCCGGCCTCGAGGGCATCGCGCAGCAGCTCGTGCCGCCTGTCCACTCCCGGCGAGACCACCACGCGCGTGGCTCCCGTGTCGGCCAAAGGGCGCGCCCATCCCGAGTGGTGCTCGACGCCGAGGGCCACGAGCTCGGCGGCGGCTTGGTCGCGCGCGGCACTCGGGACCATGGACTCGTCCACCGCCACGGGCTCCCACCCCATGTGCGCAAGGGCCTTGGCGGAAGCCACGCCGGAACGCCCGATGCCGAGGATCACGGCACGCCTGCTCACGGCCAGCTCACCCCCGCAAGGGCCAGCGCACCAGCCGTCAGGACGATCTGAGCCAGCACAAACGCAAACACGATGCGCGTCTCCGGCCAGCCGCGCTTCTCGAAGGCGTGGTGGATGGGGGTCATCAGGAACAGGCGCTTGCCGGTCAGCTTCACGGAAAGCACTTGGAGCGGCACCGGCACCAACTCGGCGATCAGCACCCCGCTCAGGATCACCACCCAGGTCGCGTCCGACAACGAAAAACTCGACGGGCCATACGGTGCGATCAACACGCACGCGAAGAGCCCCATCAACGCGCCCAGAGGAAGCGAGCCCACGTCGCCCATAAACACGCGCGCCGGTGGGGCGTTGAGAAACAGAAACGGGATCAGGGCGCCCGCCATGGCCCCACAGATCACGACCCAGCCCTCCTGGTTCCCGCCCTTCAGCGCCAGCAGCCCGGCATAGCCCAGGGCCA
>CAYJMZ010000319.1:0-1608 GCA_964370995.1 uncultured Fimbriimonadaceae bacterium
AATCCCGTGCCACCCCCGTGTCGGGGGTGTCCGCAGAGACTCATGAGCACGGCCAGGCACGCCATCGCACGGTTTCGCCCAATCAGCAACCGGGTCGGCCGCCTTGCAGCACCGAGACGCACCCCGGGAGGAGCGGGCTGGCGCACCCCCGACACGGGGGTGGCACGGGATTCTCTTGACACAATGCAACGGACTCCTCCAGGGTCTGGATGCCCTCGAACCTCAACCCACGGAAATGTCTATAGAGCCTACAAGGTGCCGGATCCATCGCGAACAAGCTTGTGTGAAGGCTCGTGACGCCCGGAGCTCAGGTTCGGACTGAGCGCGGGAGCACGAGCAGGCGGGCGAGCATCGTGTACGCCGAGCGGCGCGTCGGGTCGAATCGGATGGCGCGCAGGGCATGGCGCATCGCGAGCACCCGATCACCTCGTTCGACCCACTGGTAGCGGCCCACGGTCTCGTTGAGTTGGCCCAGGTAGCGATGGAAGCCCTTGAGGTAGTCGCCCTTGCGCTCTGGGGGTGCCGCCGAGAGAAGGTCCTCCCACCGGGGCAGGATGTGGTGCTCCAGCATCTGCCGCTGACCATCAAAGAAACGGAGGCCCAGGGATGTGATCTGGCCTTCTCGGCGAGTGTAGAGAAGCAGGGGTTCATCGACAAACAGATAGGGGCCCTTGCGCGCGAGAAGCAACCACCCGTACCAGTCGTTCGTATAGCGGACCGCCCCCGTGAAGTTGCCGGCGTCGAGCATGAGTTGCCGATCGAACACCACCGAGGAGGCCATGATGCGGTTCTCGGGGAGCACGTGGTCGTACGAGCACTTCGCATCGGTGGGCCGCAACTCTCGGAACGTGCGCGAGCCGTCCGGCGCAACCCACCAACCCGCGGTGTGGCTGAGCACGGCGCCCGCCTCCCGGTGGGCGGGGATCTGGATCTCCAGCTTCTGGGGCAGCCACGCGTCGTCGTCGTCCATAATCGCGATCAGATCGGTTTCCGCGTGGAGCATGAGCTGTTCGCGGGCGGCTCCAATGCCCGCGTTTGGCTGCCGGATCACGCGGGCACCGTATCGTTCTGCCACCGCGGCGGAATCGTCCTGCGAGCCGTCGTCTACCACGAGAATCTCGTAATCCGTAAACGTCTGAGCGCGCACGCTTTCAAGCGCGAAGGGCAACCTTTGGGCACCATTGTAGACGCCGATGCAGACGGTGACGGAGGGTCTCATGCTTGAAGGAGACTCGATCTTACCCGGGGCACCCAGACGTCGCCGGTTCCACGGTCTTCAGAGGCTTCGCCACACCTCTTTGAGTCCGCTGGGGCTCAGGCACGCTTTCCAACTGCCCGCAAACGAGATCCCGACCAAGGCGAGGTGGAACGGGGGAAGCACGACGAGTCCGACCGCCAACAACGCGTAGGTGTTCAAGGGTAGACACGAGACCGCTGCTGTGGCAGATCCCGTCACCAGAACGAGGGTTCCCGCTCGGCGGATGCGCATTCGATCCTTCGCGTCGGGGGGCAGTTGCCGCACGGCGAAGATGGTTGCGATACTGTAGGCGATCGCGGCGCCCGCTGCGATCAGCCAAGTGGCCTGAACCAGGTCGATCCGTCCGCGCG
>CAYJMZ010000319.1:1618-3273 GCA_964370995.1 uncultured Fimbriimonadaceae bacterium
GCCCCGTCGAGAATCCGTAGTTGATGAACCCCGGCTTTCCCATCGCGACGTGCAGCGTGCCCGACAGGGTCCCGACGGAACGAAACCCGAGATACACGGCCATCGGCACCAACAGCTTCTCGGCTCCCAAGAACTTCTCCGAGTAGAGCCCGATCATCAGCGGATAGGCGAAGAACCCCAGAAAGACGTAGAGGGGCAGGGTGAACATCGCCGTGGCCGCCACCGTGCGGTAGTACACCCCGCGCAGCCTCTCCAAGTCCTGCGCCATTCGCGAATAGGCGATGAACACCGTCGTGGCCAGCGGCCAAGCGATGATCTCCACCGGCTTCATCGCGACATTGAACGCCACGGCGTAGAGTCCCACCGCCCGGTGCCCGAAAAGGAACGCGATGGCTAGGTTGTCGCACAGGGTGTAGACCGACGCGAGCATGCTGTTCCCCAGGTTCGCCACGGACCGGGACCAGGCGGACCGGATGACCTCCGGGCGGAATCTCCCCAGAATGGGTGGCGCCAGGAACCAACACGTCGGCGCGTAGATGAGGTATCGAATGAGCAACTGGTAAACGAGCGCCGCGAAGCCCCATCCCTGAAGCACCATAATGAGGGCAGCCACGTACGAAATGGCGCTGGACGCCGTGTCCGCCAGGCCCGCGTCGCGGAAGCGCGCCTGCTTCTGGAGCTTTGCCGTCGGGATGGCCATCAACCCGTTGAGAACGAGCACCCAGACCGCGACCCCCAGCGCCCAGTCGAGCTGCGGCATACCGAAGATTGCGGCGATCCATGCCTTGGACTCGTACAGGGCCAACGCGAGAACGCACGCCATGCCGAACGCCACAGTCACGTACGTGCCCTCGCGTTTTGGGTCCTTGTCCTGATCGGTGATGTAGGTGTTTGCCAGGCCCGCATCCCGCAAGATGCCAATGACGACGATGACCGCGGAGAGCACGCTGAAGATCCCGAACTCCTCTGGGCCCAGGATTCTCGCGATCAAGATGCCGATGACCGGCAGGGCGACCTTGTTGATCAGCGTGAACAGCACGTTCCACGCAAAGCCTCTCGCGACGTCGCTGCGGTTCAAGACGCGCTCCCCACGCGGACCTCGGCGAAGCCGCAGATGCTCCCCGCCCCGATCTGGTCGTTGCTATTCGTGTCGCGCACCCTCTCTCGAATCCTACTCAACTCATCTTCTCCAGAGTAGTTTGACGAGGGCAGGCACAAACTCCTTCTCGGTTGCGCGATTCGCCCCATCTTCTTCAAGCGTCGAATCCCCGGGTCGGACGCTTGACAGGATAACACTTCTGACTCGGGGGGCGACGGGATTCAGGCAGGGGCCCGATCGGCACTCGGGTGGGTTGGAACGCATATTGCACGTAGACTGTGCCGGATGGCTTTGAACGACACCCCCCAGGCTTTGCTTAAGGAGGGCACGATCGACCCCGATCTGGTTTCGATCGTCATTCCGTGTTACAACCACGCACGGTTCTTGGGCGCAGCCGTCGACAGCGCGCTCGCCCAGACCTACCCTCGGGTCGAGGTCATCGTCGTGGACGATGGCTCAAAGGACGCGACCCAGGAAGTTGCCCGCACCTACGGCAACCGCATTGTGCTGGTGTCGCAGCAGAACTCCGGGCTGTCCGCATCGCGCAACGCAGGGG
>CAYJMZ010000320.1:0-3249 GCA_964370995.1 uncultured Fimbriimonadaceae bacterium
GTGATGGTGTGCCACGTGCGGTTGCCCTTGATTTCGACGGTGAGCGCGCCCTTCCAAGGGTCTTCGGGTGACGCAAACGCCTTGAACGCGACCATTGGCATCTCACCCTCCCGAACCTGGAGGCGCGTCGAGCACGGCTGGGAGGTGAAGTACTGGATCGTGAAGGAGTCGCGGGCGATGCGGGTTACCGGGCGCATCGGATCGACGAGGGGCTCGCCGTCGCCAAGGTGCAGGCCGGTGCCGGCATCCTGTAGGCAGGCCGCCCCGAGAAGCAGGGCGAGGAACATGGTGCGAGTGTACCGAGAGGTTCGAGGCGCCGGCAGCGGAGGCACCCAGCCTGGGAAGATCCCGCCGCCGGATGCCACAGGCAAGGGTGCCTGTGCTACTTCATGCCTCCGTGTCCCCCGTCCACCTCACTTCGCCGGGTAGAGCGCCACCAAACGCACCGCTCCGGCGGGGATCGTCAGCTTGAGCTCCGAACCGGTCGACGGCAGGGCGCCGCCTGTCATCCACTCTTCGCACCGGGCGATCAGCCAAGGGGTACGCAGGGTGACGGTCTCGGCCTGCGCGTGGTCGGTGGGCATCACTCCGTGCTGGGGTTTGGTGATCCCGCGATTGTTGAAGAGCCCGACGAGCCACCCGCCGTCAGGCAACTGGCCGAGCGTCCACTCGACGTCGCCTCGCACCCGTACCGGCGCGAGACCTTGGACCAGGTGTTGCATCAACAGGCCCAGGAATGGCACGGGCCGGTCGTCGAGGCCGAGTCCAAGCGGCACGCCGATCACCACCACCTGCCCCTTGCCCAGCTTGTTCAGCACGACCAGCGGCGCCCCGGAAGGTGTTGTCGCGAGCACCCGCCCTCCGCGCGGAGAGGTGAATCGGTACCTGCCGGAGGGCGATTCCGGCTGGCCCATCCAGCGGTAGCCGCCCGCTTCGCTTTCAGACGTGGCAGGCGGAAGGCCGAGCACCGGCGCAAGCGGGCCGCTGAACTGCCCGGCGCTCGCCACCAGCGTGCCGCCTTGTTCGACGTACTTGAGCAGAGCATCTGCCCACTGCTTGTCGAGCGGCACCTCACCAGCGGCGACGACGATGGGGTAGGAACTCAGCACTCCCATGTGCCCGGGTGTGTTGACGATCACGTCGAAGATGTCCCCGAAGATCCCGTTCACAAAGGTCTGCCGGATCGCGGTGGCGGGTTCGTTTTGGGTCTCCGGAGCGGGGTAGTAAGCGACGTCGAACCAACCTCGAATACTTGCCTCGTGGCGGCCCGGGGTCAACACGCCCGGATTCCACGAGGGATCCAGCCCAAAAGCCCCGGGTTGAAACCGCTCCTGCGACCAGCCATGCGCCTGGTCGAGCAGAAACGCGACGGGTGTGAACTGCACCGGCCGCGGATGGCTGCCCACCACCTTCTGCACGGCCTCGGCCACCTTGCCCTTCGGCGAGAGTTGGACGGGGAAGTCGTCGCCCGCTGATCCACCGCCCGGCTTCCAGAACACGTCGACGCCCTGCTCGTTGTAGAAGGCGTCCGCCCCGGCGAGATACCAAAGCAGGGTGTCCTTCAGCAACCAGTTGGTGCCCGCACCAGCCCACGCATCGTACGAGTTGTCGAGGATGTAGCGCGAAGAAGCCGGATAGAAGAAGGCCTCCCTTGAGAACATCGTCGCGGAGTCCCCCAGATTCGCCGACTGGTAATCCACGATCTCGCAGCCGAACTGCCTCGCCGCGCCGCGAAGGAACGCGAGCCGGCGCGCGAGAGTCGGGCTGTTGCCGGTGTTCTCGTGGCCGATCCGGCGGACCCCCCAGGCACCCAACGCGTGGCAGAGCGCCTCGCTGTTCGAGGACAGGCAGGAGACCACATCGGCCCAGGCCTCCTCGGGCCTCAGCGGCGTGCCGAAATAGTCGCTGAATTTTGCGACCGTCGCGTCGGTGTTGAACCTCCTCAGCGCGGCCAACACGTCTGCACGATTCTTGGCGGCGCGCACGGCTGCCTCGAAGCCCTTGGCGTCGATGTCTGCGTAGGACAGGTTTTCGCCGGCGATGAAACCCGCAAACTGCTTGTGGTGCGCTTCGAGGTTCGCGTGGATGGCCTTGCGATCGGCGCCCGGCGGCCATTGCGGCTCGCCGTAGTTGAGGAGGATCGCGAACCGGCTGTCAGGGTGGCGCGAAAGCCAATCGAGAAAGGGAGAGCCGCTGGCCAGCGCGCTCGGGTAGTTGGGGATGTGCCAAACCGGCCCGCTCGACGCATCGGCGTACACGGGCGGGCGTGCCCCCTGAAACGCCGCCAAGAAAGCCTTCAGGAGTGGCGGATCGACGCTGAACGGGGTGTCGATCCGCTCAGGCAGCGGCTTCTTGAGCTCGTCTGCCCACTGCGTGCCGACATTCCAAAGGAACGACGGCGGTGTGCTCGTCAAGGGTCTCAGACGAGGCGTTCGGCTGGCGACGAGAGGCTCGACGTCCGGCATGCCGGCCCGCCGCATCTCGGCCAGGGCAGACCATGAGCCGAACAACGGCTTTTCTCGACCGGCAGGCTGGTACGACGCATCGGTGGTGAGGCACAGGCAGTCGAGGCACCGACGCGCGCCCGTCGGACCGGTCGTCACGATCTCCAGGGTCGCGGGTCCCGGCACCAGCGGGCACGAGGCGGAGTCCCAGGCGTACGACCAATCCCACAGCAGCTTCATGGGATCGAGTTCGTCCACGATCGGCTTGAGCCCGAAGTCGAGGCTGATTACACTCGCGCCCTGTCGCACGCGCACCCTGAACGCCTCGTGCTTGGCGCGATAGTCCGCGTAGCGCACCCAGAGGCGATACGCACCGCCGGCTGGTACGACGATCTCGCGCGACACCGCGGTTCCCTCTGGCTCATCGGCGCGCGCGGCGATGGACATGAACTCGCTCTCTCCGCCCTGCGTCCAAGCCGCCGCCACATCGGGTCCTGCGACCGCCCAAGAGCCGCGCGTCTGCAGTTCCTCGCGCATGAACGAGAAGTTCGCCCCCTTGAGCGGCCCGAACGACTCCGCCTCTGCCCAGATCGACTCCGGCGTTGTCAATGCAAACACGATCAATCCCAGCCAAGGCATGGCTGATTATGCTCGCATGCCTCGGCACGCCAACCCGGGATTCGGGCTCCATAAGGTTCTGTGTGGGTAATGCAGTGGATTCCCTGGAAATCGCCAGCCTCATGCATAGTGGCGCGGACGTCCACGTCTGCGAGAAGTAGGCCACGGCCCCAGCAAGCCTCCGGAT
>CAYJMZ010000321.1:0-3243 GCA_964370995.1 uncultured Fimbriimonadaceae bacterium
TTCCCGATCCGCGCTTTCTCGGCGGCGGAGCCGCTTCGCGGGGGGCGAAAGCGCGGATCGGGAATCCGCGCACTCTAAAACTCGGAGTAGGCTTACCGTTATGCTCATCGTCCTTGCATGCCTTCTCGTCGGAGGCCACGTTTGAGCCGCCTCGGCGCTCGGTTTGCTGCCCTGCGCGAGCGCGGGGAGAAGGCCTTGGTGCTGTTTGTCACCGCGGGAGACCCGCACTTGGACGAGCTGCCGCGGATCCTGGCGACGCTGGTCGAGGCGGGAGCCGACGTGATTGAGGTGGGCCTCCCCTACAGCGACCCCATCGCCGACGGCCCCACGATTCAGGCGAGCAGCCAGCGCGCCCTCGACCGCGGCGTGACTCCGAGCGCTGTGCTCGATACACTGGCCCTCGTGCAGGTCCCGGTACCCGTGGTGCTGATGGGCTACTACAACCCCGTGCTTCGGCTCGGCCTCGACGTGTTCGCGGCTCGGGCTCAGCGGGCCGGGGCGGACGGCGTGATCGTGAGCGACTTGATCCCCGAGGAGGGTGACCCGTGGCGTGCGGCGTGCGAGCAGCACGCGTTGGACACGGTCTTTCTGGCGGCGCCCACGAGCACGGACGCCCGCCTCGATCTGGTGTGCGCCGCGTCTCGGGGGTTCGTGTATGCGGTGTCACGCACCGGGGTGACGGGGGCGGCGCACGAGGTTCCGCCCGAGGTGGGCGCGCTGGTGGGCCGCATCAAGGCGCGCACGGAAACCCCCGTGTGCGTGGGTTTCGGCATCAGCTTGCCCGAACACGTGCACCGCGTTTGTGCGGTCGCCGACGGGGCCGTGGTGGGCAGTTGGCTCGTGGAGTTCCTCGCGAACCGCTGGCAAGGTGGGGAAGGGGCTGCAGACCTCCGTCAAGCCGTGGCCTCGTTAAAGGCCGCCACCAGGTAGCGATTATTCCCATTTTAGAGTGCGCGGATTCCCGATCCGCGCTTTCTCCGTGCCGCGGAGCGGCTCCGCCGCGCTACCCGTGCCGCGGAGCGGCTCCGCCGCGTTTGAAAGCGCGAACTTCGTTAGCGCACTCTAAAAGTCGGAGTGACCCCTCTACAGCCCGAACTCTGCCGCTCGCACGTCCCGCACGTTGCGACCCTCGCGGATCATTGCCTCGAAGGTGTCGGAGATCGGGTCGAGCTTGGGTTCGTCATGGCTCACCGCAACGCCTCTGCGCACCGTGCCGAGGCCGTCGAAATACACCTCGACGAACTCCCCGTGCTCGGCGCTGCCGTAGAACGCCGAGCCGCCGCCGATGTTGGGGTCGCCGCGCAGGACCATGTGCACGTCGAGGAAGTCGGAGAAGAAGTAGGCGACCTTGTCGTACGGCACCTCTGCGCCCGCCATGTTCTCACCGGCGGCGCGGCCCGTCCAGCGAGCATGCAGGTGGTGCTCCGCGTGCCATCGCGTGCCGAGCGCCACGTCCTCGAAGTTCGCCACGTCTCCCGCCGCCCAGATGTGGGGATCCGCGGTTCGCAGCGTGGCGTCCACCACAATCCCACCGTCCTCGGCAATCGGAAGGCCGGCCTTGGAGGCAAGTTCGGAGTTGAGTTCGGCGCCCACGCACACCACCACACACTCGGCGGGGGTGGTTCCGGCGGCGGTCGCCACAGCCTCGGCGTGTGCCGTGCCCGCGACGCCGATCACCTCGTGGCCGAGTTGGAACTTCACGCCCTCCGCTTCCAGCCGCTGCTTCACGAACTGCCCGAGAGTCTCGCTGGCAAACATCGGCCACGCGTGGGGGCCCGGGGCGACGATCGTGGTGTTGAGGCCTCGGGAGATGCACGCTGCGGCAACCTCGACGCCCAAGTACCCTGCGCCCACGACCACCACGTCGGGGTGCTCGCGGAGCGCCTCGCGAAGGTGCCGCGCGTCGTCGAGGGTGCGCAAAAAGAACACGCCCGGCAAGTCGCATCCGGGCATCTCGCACCCACGCGGGCGCGCCCCGGTGGCGATCAAAGCCCTTTCGTAGGAGATCCTGTCGCCGTTCTCAAGCTCCGCGCGGCGCTCGCCCGGGTGCAGGGTCCTGACCCTCGCGCTCAGCAGAAGATCGATGTGGTTGTCGGGGTAGAAGCTGTCGAATTTGCTGTACGCGTCGTCATCGGCGAACTCGTCCTTGATGAGGGCGTTTTTGGACACAGGCGGGCGGTCGTAGGGCGGGTGGTTCTCGCCGCAAACAATGAGGATGGACCCCTCCTTGTCGTGTTCGCGGATGCCGATGGCCGCGTTAAGGCTGGCCAGACCGCCGCCGATCAAGAGGTACTTCGTCGCTTGCTGACTCATTGCCCATTCTACGGCTTCGTGTTGCGAGTAGCAAACCTCCAAGCACCCCGGGGAGCGGCTTCAAGGTCTGAACCCCCTCGCACCTCCGGGGGAGAGGGGGCAGGGGGTGAGGGGCTCCGGGCTGATTGTAATGGCAGGGGACGATTTAGCGCGCGTAGAACTCGACGACCTGCGTCTCCTGGAAGAACTTGGGGAAGTCCTCCCGCTCGGGCAGGGCGATGACCTTTCCGCTGAACGCCTCCACGTCGGTGTCCATGTACGCCGGCACCGGGGCGCCCTCGTAGTGGTTCATCCGGGCGATCGCGCGGCTGGACTCGCGGTCCCGCACCGAGATCACGTCGCCGACCTTCAGTTGGTAGCTGGGGATGTTCACGAGGCTTCCGTTCACAAAGATGTGGCAGTGCGTGACCATCTGGCGCGCCTGGAAAATAGAGCGCGCATAGCCGAGCCGCCACACGGAGGTCTGAAGCCGAAGCTCCAGCAGCCGAAGGAAGTTCAGGCTGTTGTTGCCGTGCATGCGCGCGGCCTTCGTGAACGTGTTCTTGAACTGCCGCTCCATCATGTGGTAGTAGCGGCGGATCACCTGCTTGGCCAGCAACTGCTCGCCGTACTCCGACTGCCGGCGCTGATCCCGCAATGCCGGGCCGTGCTGGCCGGGCGGGTACGGTCGCTTCGAACTGGGGCACTTGGGCTTGCCCCAAAGGTTGAAGCCGACAATTCGGCAGATGTCCGTTTTTCTTCCGGTGTAATTCGCCATTGCTAATTTCGTTTACGACCCAACGCCGTCGCCGGCCGCGGATTGGCACAGCGTTCCTGTCGCAAGTGCGGATTATACCGCGTGTTCCGCGCGAACGGCAACGGCCGGGAACCCGTTTTAGAGTGCGCGAACTCCCGGTTCGCGCTTTCCAACTCCGCGGCCAGGGAATGGGA
>CAYJMZ010000322.1:0-3236 GCA_964370995.1 uncultured Fimbriimonadaceae bacterium
TCGTTGGGGCACGTGTGCCACTCGTTGATGGTTGTGTCGTACTGCACGCCGGGATCGGCACACGACCACGCGGCGAAGCACACGTCGTTCCAGAGTTCGCGCGCCGGCACGGTCTTGACCGTCGAGCCGCTCAGCCGCGAGGTCAAATTCCAATCGCCTCCACATTCCACAGCCTCGAAAAATTCGTTAGGGACCCTAACGGAATTGTTGCTGTTCTGGCCCGAAACCGTGAGGTAAGCCTCGCTTTCGTAGCCCGTGTCGTACGTGGCGAAGGCGATGCCCTTGACGCCCTGCGCCGCCAGTTGCATCACGCGCTGGATGTAGTTGAGCGGCACGCAGTCGGCCTTCGCCTCGGCGATGGCCAGGCGCAGTTTGGGGTTCTGTCGCGGGCCGGTGGACACCCCCGCCTCGGTCTGACAAGCCGCGATGATCGCGTTGAGCCGCTTCTCGTTGATCTTGCTGCCCGTGACGAGGCTCGCGACCTTCTGCTCCTCGACGACCTTCCAGTTTACGAACTGCTCGATGTCGGGGTGGTCCATGTCGAGGCACACCATCTTCGCGGCGCGCCGGGTGGTGCCTCCAGACTTGATCGCACCGGCCGAGCGGTCGCCCACCCGCAGGAACGACATGAGGCCGCTGGACTTGCCTCCGCCGCTCAGTCGCTCGCTTTCGCCGCGGATGTGGGAGAAGTTGGTGCCCACGCCGGAGCCGTACTTGAAGATTCGAGCCTCGCGGGTCCACAGGTCCATGATCCCGCCGTCGTTGACGAGGTCGTCCTTGACCGACAAGATGAAGCACGCGTGGGGCTGCGGCCGCTCGTACGCGTTGGTCGCGCGTGTGAGCTTGCCGGTCTTGGGGTCCACGTACGTGTGCCCCTGGGCCACACCTGTGATGCCGTAGGCGTAGTGAAGCCCCGTGTTGAACCACTGCGGACTGTTCGGCGCCGAAATCTGCTGGGCGAGCATGTGGCACAGCTCGTCGTAGAACGCGCTCGCGTCCTCGTCGGTGTCGAAGTATCCGTACTGCTTGCCCCACGTCATCCAACAGCCCGACAGGCGGTGGAAAACCTGCCTCGCATCGGACTCCGCCCCCGTGTCACCCTGCGTGTTCGGAACGCCGGCCTTGCGGAAATACTTCTGCGCGATGATATCGGTCGCCACCTGCGACCAGTGCGCTGGCACCATCACGTTCTCCATGCAGAACACGGTGGACCCGTCAGGGTTCTTGATCTCGCTGCGGCGCGGCTCAAACGGGATCCCGTCGTAGGGGTCCTTGCCGGCAGTCGTGTAGTACCGACTGATCTTCATCCTTGTGTCATCCTCCCTCTAGTCTCGAAAAATTGGTGTGTCGCCCACGCGGCGAACATCGACGGCCACGCGGAGTGCGGCGAGCCGGATGTGCGTTGCAAAGAGCGGCCGGTGTGAGCCGATGTGGCTGGCACCAGGTGAACTACGGACATCGCAGGACACCCAAAAGCCTCAATAAAATTTCGGCTCTTCATGCGCCCTCTTCGGCCCCGCGAAGGGCGGTGCCAGACGGCGTCGCAGCATGCACGGACTCCACGATATCGCGGAAATCCGACAGGGTGGCGAACTGGCGGTACACGCTGGCGAAGCGCACGTACGCGACGGTATCGATCTCCATCAGATGCCGCATCACCCGCTCGCCGACCTCTGTCGAGGGCACCTCGTCCTCGAAGTCGCGAAACACCTCACGCTCGATCGACTCGGACGCGCCGCGCACCGTTTCGAACGGCACCGGACGCTTGCCGCACGCGACCAGCATGCTGCCCAGCACCTTCTCGCGGTTGAACTCCTCGCGGGCGCCGCCACGTTTCACCACGAACAGCCGAGGCCTTTCCGGGGCCTCGAACGTCGTGAACCTACGATTGCACGCCTCGCACTCGCGCCGACGACGAATCGCCTCGCCGTCTCGGGCGGGGCGGGAGTCGAGCACCTTCTGCTCGCCGCTTCCACAATAGGGGCACTTCATTGATTGCACGCGTGACACAACATCTTGGGCCACACAGCATAGTATACCACAACATCTTGCGTGTCAAGCCAAAAGTTGCCCACAAGTAACCCCCCGGATTTTCCACGCGAATTGGGGAAAGCGGCGGAATTCCCTGATCTCCGATCCCCGATTCCCGGTTCCCGATCCCTGATCCCCGATCCCTGATCCCCGATCCTCCACGCGGTTTCGCAGGAACGTGGCTCGCTCGCGGGCGGCGGCTTCGGCGTCGGAGCTGCCCCGCACCTCGAGCATCGTGAGCCACCGGTCCACCTCGCGGGGGGTGGCCGGGAAGCCCTCGATCTCGGCACTCGATGCCCACCGCACCCACGCGAGCACGCGCAGGGCGTCGGCCAGACCGATCGACCGTGAGCCGATCGCAAAATCCACCGCCTTGCGCGCACGCTCCTCGAGCATCGCCCGCCCGATCTCCGAGCGCGCGTCCCTCTCCTCGCGCAGCAGGTAATCGCACGCTCCCACGAACTCCACGCGCGTGCCACGCGAAATCGACACTTGCACGAACGCCCCCACGGCACGGCTTGCCTCACCAAACAGTCCGCGCGCAGCCAGCCCCCTTGAGGCGAGCGCCTTGAGCACGGATGGCAGGCGTTTGCCTTGGGCGAGGCCGATCAGGTGGAGCATGGCCGACAGCCGACGGCCATCCCCGGCATTGAAGGGGCTCGTCGAAAGGTAGCCGAATTGCGGGCTCCACGCGAAATCCAACTGCCCGCCCAACCCCTCGATCGTGTCCCGCACACGGGCATCGGCGAACTCGATCGACCACCCTGGGCTCAGGCACTGAACACGCAGGTGGTCCTCCTCGTTCACCATCACACAGCGCGAGCGCTCCTCATCGAGCAGCAGCGCCCGACCGGGCTCGTTCCAGGGGAAGTCGTGGGACGCCAGGCGGCTCCCGACCAGATAGTCCCGCTCCGCCTGGGTTGCCCGGCGCTGCACGTGGAACCCCGCCCCCGTGTCCTGCGCCGCCGCCACCACCATCTCCAGCACCGCGCGGAGTTCGCCGTCCGAGGCGTGGTGGGGGAATCGGTGGCCCCGCAGGTTGCGCATCACCCGGGCGCGCGAGCTCAGCACCACGTCCCCCTGCGGCGCGTCGCTCGACAGCCACGCAGGGGGCGGCATCGCGCGCAACACCATCTCCCTCCAGGACTCGCTCGAACTCGTCGCGCCACGCACGGGTGATTGTGGCACTGGTCGGGGATCGGGGA
>CAYJMZ010000323.1:0-3232 GCA_964370995.1 uncultured Fimbriimonadaceae bacterium
CGGAACACAGGCTGGGAGCCTGTGCTACGTGGCCGCGATCGTCCCGATTGTCGGTTCGGGGCCCCCGGTACACTCGGCCATGGACTTCCAATCGACGCCCGAGCACGAACTCGTGCGTGAGAGCGCCCGCCGTTTCGCCGAGCAGGAGATCGTTCCCGGCCTCCGCGAGCGCGACCGGGCGCAGACCTTCGACCGAAAGCAACTGGAAAAGATGGCCGAAGCGGGCCTCACCGGGGTGTCGCTGCCCGCGAAGTACGGCGGCTCGGACACGGACTACATCTCCCTTGGCATCGTGTGCGAGGAGGTCGAACGCGGCGACACGAGCGCACGGGTCGTGATGAGCGTGCACAGCGGTCTGCACTGCCTCACGCTCCTTCAGTGGGGCACGGCCGAGCAAAAGCAGCGCTGGCTTCCCGCTCTCGCCACGGGCGGCCGCTTCGGCGCGTTCGCCCTCACCGAGCCCAATGCGGGCTCCGACGCGGTGAACGTGCGCTCGCGGGCGGTCCGGGATGGCGACAGTTACGTGCTCAACGGCGAAAAGACGTGGATCAGCCTTGCGGATTTCGCCGACCAGTTCCTGGTGGTCGCGGTCACCGGCGAGCACGGCAAGCCGTCCGGCCTCAGCGCGTTCATCGTCGAGCGCACCATGCCCGGGTTCCACAGCCGGCACCTCGAGGGCAAACTCGGCGTGCGCGCGGGAAACACCGGGCAGATCTTCTTCGAGGACGTGCGGATCCCCATCGAGAACCGGCTCGGCAAGGAGGGCGATGGATTCCGGGTCGCGATGTCAGCGCTCGACCACGGGCGCTTCACCGTTGCCTCGGGCGCAGTGGGCATCATCCAGGCGTGTCTCGACGCGTGTGTTCCCTACTGCCACAGCCGCAAGGTCGCGGGCGAAGAGATCGGCCGCAAGCAGCTCGTGCAGCAGATGGTGGCCACAATGGTGCAGAGCCGCGACATCGGCCGACTCCTGTACCAGAAGGTCGGTTGGATGAAGAACACGGGCCAGCGGCACACGCGCGAGGTCAGCCTCGCCAAGTGGACGAATTGCAACAACGCGTTCAAGGCCGCCGACGACGCCGTGGAGATCCACGGGGCGTACGGGTACACCGACGAGTTCCCCGTCGAGCGCTACCTCCGCAACTCGCGCGGCGCCGTCATCTACGAGGGCACGCGCGAGATCCACACGGTCATCCAGGCCGAATACGAACTGGGCTACCGCGACGACCGCCCGCTAAAGCACAACCTCCCGACGTGGCCCTTCGGCGAAGACGTGTAGGCAGGGTGTCGAGCCTACCAGCGGCCTCTTCCGCCACCGCCGCCACCGCCGCCGCCGCCATCGTTCTCGCGAGGGCGTGCCTCGTTGACCGTCAGGGTGCGCCCACCCATATCGTGGCCGTGCATTGCGGAAATTGCCTCTTCGGCTTTCTCAGCGGGAACGTCCACAAAACCG
Source organism: uncultured Fimbriimonadaceae bacterium (assembly GCA_964370995.1). GTDB lineage: Bacteria > Armatimonadota > Fimbriimonadia > Fimbriimonadales > Fimbriimonadaceae > JAMLGR01. Next base: position 1,454 of record CAYJMZ010000323.1, read on the forward strand.
AACCCGCGTCCCTCGATCACCCGGGACGACACCGCCCCGTACTGGCTAAAAGCTTCCAGTAGATCTGCTTCCGTCATCGAATACGGCAAATTGCCGACATAAAGCGACTTGTTCGCCATGGCCTTCCTCCCGAGGGGATCACGCCCCTCACATCGGTTTGCGGTACGGATACGTGCTCAGGAACCTAGCCGAAGGCGAAGGGCTCAGAGTCGGACCTCCCAGAAACCTGACTGATGTCATATCCATCATACGCCTTTGCGCCGCCGAGTCAAAGGTCTGGTAGGCGTTTTTGCAGTTTTCCCATCGTGTCCCGCACCATGCGCGGGTACGCGAACGCCGCCAACTTCTCAAGATTCACGACATCCGCCTCGTTGTACGCGACAAGCGTCGCCAGGGCCCGCTCGCTTCCCCGCCACTCGTAGGCGCGCCACAGATGCACCGCGTCGAGGCCGCCCAACCCCGCAATGTCGCCCTCGCGCGCAATCCCCAGCGTACGTTCGATCTTCTTGAGTCCGCCCCGGTAGCCCAATTGGCGCAGAACAGGGCAGAGGTCCACGTGGATCTGGTCGAAGCGGAGGCCGGGAAACCTCTGCTCGAGAATGGGCAGGTCGAAGCCGGCGCCAAAGAAGGTCACCACCATCGAATAGTGGCTGATCCTATCGCGAAACTCCTCCAGGTCGCGGCCCTTGATCAACGCCGTAAACGACTGGCCGTCCCACATGCCGATGGTGGTGACGCAATCGGTTCCCTTCGTGCCGTCAGTTTCGATATCGAGATACACGCAGGAGTCCTTGAACTCCTCGTACGCGCGCCACGCCTCGGATGCCCGAAGCCGCTGCGCGAAGAACTGGTGCTCGCGGGCTTCGAGGCGTTCCCGGGAGGTCTGGATGTCGGCGACGACCGCTTCAAGGGGAGCGGTGCCGTACGAAAAGCGGTGGGGCGCGGCGAGCAGGGTGTCCCAGTCGTCGCACCCCTGCTCCCACAGGGACCTTTCCATGACTCGGCCGATACCGGGGACGTGGAGGAAGGTCTTGCGGAGCACTAGCCCCCGCCGGACTTCCCGCGCTCGACGGGCTTGATGACCTTCGATTCCTGGTTGGGAATGTTGATGGGCTGACCGTGCTGGCCCCAGGGCAGCGGCTTCGTGGGATCGTTGTAGTAGTACGTGCCCGTTTCGAGGTTCTCGTCGAACTCGCCGAACACGAGGAAGGCGCCGATCCCCCTGAAGTCGGCCTTCATGTCGCGCCCGAACCACTGGATCTTCCGGAACTTGCCGTCCACCACGATCGAGCCCGTGCCGAAATACACCTGCTTGCGGTGGTCGTCGTACTCCTTGACGAGGTTGCTGGAAGTCACGACCTTGCCTTCGAGTTCGCTGACCAGCACAGATCCGGTGAAGTGGATCTCAATATGCCCTTCGGCGGGGACATCGGGGCCCACGCCCATCACCCGGAAGCTGCCGATGCTGGTCCGCAAATGGAGGTTGCCGTACTCCTTCGCCGCAGGGGGCGCCGCCGGGGCGGGAGTCCCCCCGCTCTGCGCAATCGCCCAAACGGCCACACCGCCCAACACCATCATTCCAACTATCTTTCGAACCACGCGGGAACCTCTCTCAAACTCCGGACCATTCTAGCCGATCCAACACCGCTATGAACGCCGGCGAACGTCCGACCGTTCCTGACACGTGGCCGCGAGCGTCCCGCTTGACGGTTCTCGTTCCAAGTCGGCAATCGGGACGATCGCGGCTACGAAACCGGCAATCGGGACGATCGCGGCCAC
>CAYJMZ010000324.1:0-3197 GCA_964370995.1 uncultured Fimbriimonadaceae bacterium
GAGCGTGGCCATCCTGAACTCGTTCATTTGGAACCGGCGTTGGACGTTCCGCATCCGCGGCAAGGAGGACCGGCACCGGCAGTTGGTCAAGTTCGTGCTGGTCGCTGTGATCGGGATGCTGCTCAACACGGGCGTCAGTTCGGGCCTCAACAGCGTGATCCCCGGCCACCCCAAGCGGAGTTGGGCCATCGCGTCCGCCGTGGCCACCGCCGTCGTGGCGTTCTGGAACTTCACGGGCCAGCGATTGTGGACCTTCAGGCAGAAGCGCGTATGAGCGTGTTCGCGTGGCGCGACGCCCCTCGCGCCGACTTTGCGGTGGTGGGCGATCCCATCGCGCACTCGGCGTCCCCGGCGATGCATAACGCCGCGTACGCTTTCCTCGGGCTCCCTTACCGGTATGTGGCGCTTCAAGTGCCCGCCGGGGAGCTGGATGAGGCGCTGGCCCATTGCTTGGCTCTAGGGTGCCGCGGAGTCAACGTGACGGTGCCGTTGAAGGAAGAGGCACTAGCCTGGGCCCGCACGGCAACGCCAATTGCGCGTCGGGTGGGCGCGGCGAACTGGTTGGACCTTCGTGAGCGCGCCGCGGACAACACCGACGTGCCGGGGTTCCTCGTTGCGTTGGAGGGGTTGGCCTTGGGCTCTTGGCGCACGGCGCTCGTGCTGGGTGCCGGCGGGTCGGCCCGCGCCGTGGTCGTGGCGCTCGTGGACGCGGGATGGGATGTGGGTGTGTGGGCCCGTCGCGTTGAGCAGGCCGTGGCTTTGGTGGCGGATTTGGGAGTTGCGGCGCGGGTCCTCGCCGACGCGGACCCGGGCGGAATGGGCTTGGTGGTCAACGCGACCGCGGCTGGTTTGGCTGGCGAGGCGCCTCCGGTTCAGTGGGAGCGCGCGGGCCCCGGGTTGGTGGCCATGGACCTTGCATATGGGCGCGCGGCGGAGCCCTTTCTGCTTGCGGCGCGCGCAAACGGGGTTTCCGGATGCGATGGCCGCGTGATGCTTGCGGCTCAGGGCGCCCTGTCGTTTGAGCTGTGGTTGGGCACGGCGGCGCCCCGAGACGTCATGCTAGGAGCGATCCCATGAAGACGCTCCCACCGACTCCCGAGGCTGTGGCCGAGGCGGCGATGGCCATCCGCAACGGCGAGCTTGTCGTGATGCCCACCGAAACCGTGTACGGTCTTGCCGCCGATGCGTTCAACGCGGATGCGGTGGCCCGCATTTTCGTCGCAAAGGGGCGTCCGGTCGGCAACCCCCTGATCGTGCACGTGGACTCGACCGACCAGTTGGCCCTGCTCGCAAGCCGGGTTCCGGAAGTGGCGCGTCGCCTGGCGGAGCGTTTTTGGCCGGGGCCGCTGACCCTGGTGGTGCCGAAGCACACCGACCTTCCCTCGGCGGTGACCGGCGGCTTGGACACCGTTGCGGTGCGCATGCCCGACCACGGGGTGGCCCTCGCGTTGATCGCCATGGCCGGCACACCGGTCGCTGCACCTTCGGCCAACCGATACATGCATCTTTCACCAACTAAGATCGAGCATATCGATGACATCGTGGCGACTGCTGCGGCTATCGGTCTCAACGGTGGGCCGTGCCCGGTGGGTGTGGAGTCGACGGTTGTAGACACCACGTGCGATCCCCCGCGCCTCCTGCGCCCCGGTGGCGTGTCCCGCGGGGACATCCAGGCCGCGCTTGGTGCGCCGCTTGCGGGGGCGCCTCCTTCGGGGCCCAATCGCTCTCCCGGCATGAACTCGCGGCACTACGCCCCCGTGTCCCCTCTCGTGATCGTGGCGGCTTTGGCAGCCGATCAGCCGGGGCTTTGCCTTGCCAAGAGCGCCGGAAAGCACCAGGTCCGAATGCCCGACGATCCCGGCGCCTACGCGGCGAACCTCTACGACGTGCTGCACGCCCTGGACCGGTCCGCCGAGGTGCTGTACGTCGCCGCGCCGCCCGACACCCCCGAGTGGGAAGCGGTGTGGGACCGCCTCCGCCGCGCCAGCGCGCCGAGGTAGCTTTGTGGTTTGTGGTTTGTGGTTTGTGGTTTGATGGTTTGTGGTTTGGAGGAGAGTATTCACGCAGAGGCCGCTGAGGATCGCTGGGGTCCGGATCTCAGCGACTCTCTGCGAACTCTGCGAGAGGAAGTCCGAACCACAAACCACCAAACCACAAACCATCAAACCACCGCCTACCCAGACGTATCGCCACGAACGAACACGACCGTGTGCGAGAGCTTCACCAGCATCGACGTCACCAGCCGCTGGTTGTCGTCGGCCTCGATGGGGTCGCGTGAGAGGGGCACCACCACGTGTGACGCGTCGATCCCCACGGCGACGTCGTGAACCGCCGAGGCGAGGTCCCTGCCGCGGTCCAGGCGCGCGTTGGAGGCGATGCCCCTTCCGGTGAGGTAAGCCTTGCCGTACTCGATGGCTTTGGCGGCGTGCTCCTCCTGGGCGGGCATCGGCGCCTGAAGGGGCAGGTCGCGCGGCACTTCGACGACGTACACGAGCGTGATGTTCGCCTGGATCGTGTCGGCGATCTGCGAGCCGAGGTGCAACGCGGCGACGTCGTCCGACCTGCCGCGAAGGCACACGAGCACGATCTCCTTGGAGCTTGCGACGAGCGCCTTCTTCTTGCTGGGCGCCACCACCAGCAGGTCGAGCGAACGCCGCGCCTCGGCGACCGACGCCGCGATCGGCAACTGGGAGCGCACGTCGGGCACGGAGCGGAGCACGTCGAGCACCTTGCCGGGCACCGCGGCCACCATGATCCGTGCGGCGTGGCCGGTGATGAACTCCATCGCGTCGCGAAAGGTCTCGGCGCCTTGGGGTGTGGCCTCGGTCAGGGCCGAGCAGTCGATGATCACGCCGGTGGGGTGGCGCTTGAGCGTCAGCGAGATGGCGGTGTGGATTGTGTCCCAGTAGTTCGAACGCAGCGCACCCGACAGCACGATCACATCTTCATAGGATTCGACGATCATTTCAGGAAGTACCTCACGTTGGTGATCACCACGTTCTTGCGGCTCTTGAGCGCCATCTTGAGCCCCACCGCGGCGTTGTTGTGCAACAGACCCTGCCACCATCGCTTGGGCACGGCTTGGGGGACGATCACGGTGACGATGCTGGCGGGCGATTCTTTGAGGTGCTGGTCCACGTAGTCGGTGACCGGGTCGATCAGCGAGCGGTAGGGAGACTCGAGGATCACCAATGGCA
>CAYJMZ010000325.1:0-3138 GCA_964370995.1 uncultured Fimbriimonadaceae bacterium
AACATCGGCACGTTGAGGTACCAGGTCACGTTTTAGACGGGGGGGTGGGTGAAGGGGCAACCGCAGATGGGCACGGATGGGCACAGATCCGGAGTCCCATCTGTGCCCATCCGTGCCCATCTGCGGTTAACCCCTCCCCCAGCACCCCGGTAAACTCGCTGGATGACGCCTCGCCTCGCGTTCGCTCTGGACGCCGCCGTTCGCGCGGGGCGGGGAACCCTCGCGCACTTCCAAACGGGGGTGGGGGTGGACCTCAAGGCGGACGCGTCTCCGGTGACGATCGCCGATTGCGAGGCGGAGGACCTTCTTCGCCGCGCGATCCAGGGCGCGTACCCGGGGGAGGCGATCCTGGGCGAGGAGGAGGGGCAGACGGGGGTGGGCGACGCGCGGTGGGTCATCGACCCCATCGACGGCACGAAGTCGTTCATTTCGGGCGTGCCCCTGTACGGCACCCTGCTCAGCTATGAAGTGGACGGCATCCCCCTGCTGGGTGTGAGCTATTTCCCCGCCCTCGACGAGTTGGTGTACGCCGAGCGGGGCCGGGGCGCCTTTTGGAACGGCCGGCCGTGTCGGGTCTCGGAGCGCGGGACGATCGACGGCGCGGTGCTGTCGTGCGGCAGCCACGCGTCGATGGTCAAGTGCGGGCGGGCCGATGGATTGGCGGCGCTCGCCTCGCGCACGATGGCCACGCGCACGTGGACCGACGCGTACGGGCACGCCCTGGTCGCGACGGGACGTATCGAGGCGATGATCGACCCCGTGCTCGCCCCCTGGGACATCTCCGCGATGGAAGTGATCGTCGAGGAGGCCGGGGGAACCTTCACCGATTTCGCGGGGCAACCCCATCCGCGAGATTGCGCGGTGAGTTCCAACGGCCTCATCCACGGCGAGCTCCTGAGGGCGTTCGGCGTATGAGGGCCATGGGTGTGGATTTCGGGTCCAAGCGTATCGGCCTCGCGGTGGGCGATGCCGAGCACGGGGTGGCCTCGCCGTGCGGTCTCCTGGCCTCGAGCGGCAGCCTGCAGCGCGACGCCGCCGCGATCGACGATTTGGGGCGCCGCGAGCAGGCGGACGTGATGGTGGTGGGGTTGCCGCTGGACCCCGACGGCCAGCCCACAGCCATGTCACGGGTGTGCGCCCAACTGGCCGATCGCCTGAGCGCCATCGGGTGGGCCGTTCGCACGGTGGACGAGTCGCTCAGCAGCGTCGAGGCGGAGAAAGGTCTCGTTTACGAGCGTGCAAGCCAGCGCCGGAAGCGTCGCGACGGGGCGGCCGCGTGCGTGATCCTGGAGAGGTTCTTCCGTGGCCAAGCGTAGGTTCGGGCGCCTGCAGGTGGTCATCGGGGGGCTGTTGCTGGCCGCGGCCCTTGGCGCGCTGTTGTTCCAGCGGGCGATCCAACCCACGGCTCCCGGCATGCCGCTGTATGTGCGCTACGACCAGCCGACGCCCCTGGCAACGGTGCTGACCGACCTCGAGTCCCGCGGCGTGGTGCGCAGCGCCCGGGCGATGGCGTTGTACGCGAGGCTGCGCCGGCGCGCGGAACCGGTGCGCGTGGGCACGTACGAGGTCCGCGGCGGGCTGCTCCCCGACCCCCTGCTGGCCGCGCTGCGAAAGCCCGTGCGCCAGATGGTGCGCCTGCCGGAGACGAACTGGAGCTCCCGGTCGGCCAACATCCTCCAGAAGAAGGGCGTCACCAAGGCCGCGGATTACAACGCGGCGGTCAAGGATCCGGCCCGGTTCAAGGGCGCGGTGTCGTTCCCGCTTCCAAAGGGGTCCCTTGAGGGCTACCTGTACCCGGACACGTACGATCTGCCGCCACTGCTCGGTGCCGAGGGCGTGATCCGGCGTCAACTGCAGAACTTTGAAAAGCGCGTGTGGAAGGGACTTGCCGAGCCGAAGAACCTGCACGCCGTGCTCACGAAGGCGTCGCTGGTCGAGCTCGAGGTCGCAAAGGACGACGAGCGGCCCATCGTCGCGGGCGTGATCGAGAACCGCCTACGCCTCGGAATGCGCCTGCAGATCGACGCCGCGGTGCTGTTTGCGATGCAGAAGTGGCAGCGGCTCACGTTCAAGCAGATCCGCGAGGCGGACTCGCCGTACAACACGTACCTGCATGCGGGATTGCCCCCCGGGCCGATCTGTTCGCCCTCCGTGAAGAGCATCCGGGCCGCGCTCAAGCCCGCAAAGCACGCCTATCTGTACTACGTGGCCCTGCCTGACGGCCATCACCTGTTCTCGGCGACCTACGAGGAGCACCTCGCCAACATCGCAAGGCGGAAGAAGGCTCTGGCGGGGATGCCGTGAGCCGGTTCCCCCTGGGCGATTTCGACCGCGACGCCCTGCCCAGGCATCTTCGCGGGTTCTGCCCCCTCACAAGCGTCGATCGCCTCGAGGATGTGGATGTCGAGGGGCTTGCGGCCGCCGGCAAGCGCCTGTTGCTGCTCGATGTGGACAACACGCTGCTCCCTTGGCGGGGCGACACGGTGCCGGCCGAGACGCACGCGTGGCTTGCCCGATGCAAGGCGCTCGGCCTGCAGCTTTGTATTCTGAGCAACACGCGCCATCCCGCGCGACTGGAGCGCTTGGCGGGCGAGATGGCCATCCCGTTTCTGCGGGGGCGCTTCAAGCCCAGTACCCAGATGTACCACGCGGCGAGGTCGAAATTCGAGGCGACTGCCCAGCAGACGGTGATGATCGGCGATCAACTGTTCACCGACGTGTGGGGGGCGAATCGCTCGGGAATCGACGCGGTTTGGGTGCGGCCTTGTTCGCCCAGGGAGTTCTTGGGCACCAAGCTCAGCCGGCAGGGGGAGCGCCTGCTCGGCCCCCGGCTGCGAAGGGCCCTGCGTGCCGGCGCGCCGGTGGGCCAAAATGCGTCCGTGCCTTCCGGCTTGTTCCAACGCCCCGTGGTGCGCCAGTTCGCCAAGTTCTGCGTGGTGGGTGGCACGTCCACGGTCATCGACTTGGGGATTCACTTCGTGCTGATGTTCGTGATCGTGGTGGGCGGCCAACCGCTGTCGCAGACGTTCGGGGCGTGGGCGCTGAACCTCGTGGGCCGTTCGGGCGACCCCTCGGCCGCGTCGGCCCTGAGCTTCACGGTGTTCAAAGTGTTCTCGGCGAGCGTGGCCATCCTGACCT
>CAYJMZ010000326.1:0-3087 GCA_964370995.1 uncultured Fimbriimonadaceae bacterium
GGTATACACGATCACCGAGTTCCAGCACGTCAAACCCGGCAAGGGCGGGGCGTTTGTGCGCACGCGCATGAAGAAGGTGCGCACGGGACAGGTCATCGAGAAAACTTTCCGGGCGGGCGAACGCGTCGAAGCCGTATTCGTCGACAAACAGGCGATGCAGTTCCTGTATCGGCAGGGCGAGGAACTCGTGATGATGGACCTGGACACCTATGAACAGATCCCCGTCACGGAGGAGTCGCTTGGCGATCAGGCGAAGTACCTGAAGGAGGAGATGGAGATCGTGTGTCTCCGGGCGAACGGTGAGCCGCTCGGGTACGAGCTGCCGAACTTTGTCGAGCTCGAGGTGGTGGAGACCGACCCCGGCTACAAGGGGGACACTGTCACGGGAAGCAACAAGCCCGCGAAGGTGGAGACCGGCGCGATCGTGCTGGTTCCCTTCCACATCAACGAGGGGGACGTGATCAGGATCGATACGCGCACACATTCCTACCTGGAGCGTGTGAAGAAGTAGGAGTGCAGCGCCGCCAATGAGCAAGCCGCAAGGCTACGGAACGGGGCCTCGGGAAATCGAGGAGGGGTTGGTGTCGGTACTGGACAGCATTGTCCGGTTCCTGCTGTGGGCGGGTCTGCTCGCCACCGTCGTGGCGGGTGGCTTCCTGGTGTACACCTTCATCGCGTTCGCCCAAGGCACCCCGGCGAGTGCCGCGCAGGCCACCAGCAACATCGAGGTGTTCCAGAAGGTGCTGCTCGCGGGCGTGGCGGCGCTGGGTGTGGGCTCCGCGTTCGTGTTTTGGGGTGAAGAGACCCTCGGGGTCATCCAAATCGGCATCGCGGCCCTGCTGTACTTCGCGCCCCTGTTGCTGCCGACGATCGCGTCCGGCGGACAGGTGTCGCCGGTGGGCTCGCGAGCCCTGGGCGCCCTGCAGAGCGGCGGCATGATCTTCGGGGTGATCGCGGTGCTCGTGCTCGTGCTCGATCTGGGGGTTCGAGCCAGGGACCGCGCCGCTCAGGGCTCCCGCGCGGACCAGCTCAAGTACGGCAAGGGCATCAAAGAGGAGAAGGACATCCAGAACGTGTTCCTCGGCAAGTGCTGGCAGTTGCCGTTTTGCAGGAAATTCGTTCGCGAGCGCTGCCCCATCTACCACTCCAAACGCACGTGCTGGAAAGAGCGCGTGGGGTGCATGTGCGAGGAAGAGGTCATCCGCAGCGCGATGGAGAACAAGCCGATCCCCAGGGACATGGTGGCCGCCACGCGTTACATCCCGTACAACAACCGCATCACGATGGAGGCCAAGAAGGAGCGCTGCCGCCAGTGTGTGATCTACAACGAGCACCAGAAGCACAAGTACAAGGCCGCGATGCCCATCGTTCTACTGGTGTTCGTCGCCGCCTACGCCGTGTTTCGTGCACCGCTGCTGGTGGTGACCGCCGGAATCGTTGAGCAGATCGACAAGGTCATCAGCGTCGCGACATTTCAATCGAGTAAGACCGCGGAGAGGGCCAACATCACCTCTGCGATGTTTCAGGAGGCGCTGCTGATCTGCGTGTTGGTCATTGGGCTCGCCTACATGATGAAGTTGCTCGAGTTCCTGATCTTCAAGCTGAAAGTTTGAGATGGCGGTCTTAGGGTCGCCCATTATCATCGACGGGTCCCACGGCGAGGGCGGGGGGGCGTTGGTGCGCGCCGCGCTTGCCATGGCGACCCTGACCCAGCAGCCCCTGCGCATCGTGAACGTGCGAGGGGGAACGCGTCTTCCGGGGCTCAACGCCGAGGCCCTCACCGTGCTTCGCGCCCTCACCGTGTGCTCGTCTGCGGAGTGCTTGGGCGCCGAGTGCGGGGCTGCGAGCCTGAGCTACCTGCCCACGCGCCGGCCAAGGGGCCTGCAGAGTTCGCTCGACGTCGCCGATGGGCTGGACGGGCCCGGCTTCGCCAACGCGCTGGTGGTGCTCAACACGCTGCTGCCGGTGCTCGCGCGCTCCGGCATGTACAGCGAGTTTGGCGCCCACGGCGAGACCTACGGCGCGCGGGTGCTGGGGTTCGACTACTTCGCGAACGTGACCCTGCCCACCTTGCGCCGCTTTGGGCTCCACGCGGTGCCAGACCTGATCCAGGCCGGCTTTGGGCGCGGCACACGGGGCGAGGTGCGCCTCGAAGTCGAGCCCAGCGCGCTTGTAGGGATCGATTGGCAACGGCGCGGCGAGTTGCTCGCGTGCCGGGCGGTGGTGACCACGGGCGGCGTGGCCGAGACGGTGGCCGAGCGCGGCCTGCAGCAGCTCGGGCGTCTGGCGTTCTACGCGGGCATCGAGGTCGATGGGGATGTGAACCGCGTCGCAGGCCGTTCCCCAGGCGCGGCCGTCACGGTTTGGGGCGAATTCGAGCGCGGGTGCGGCGGCTGCTCGGTGATGGGGCAGCGCGGGGTGCGGATCGAGGCGGTGGCGCAGCAGGCGTTGGATGGCTTCGCCGAGTTCTTGCGCGGCGAGGGGAGCGTGGACGAGCACCTCGCCGACCAGATCCTCGTGGTGGCGGCGATCGCGGAGGGGGAGACGCGCTTCAAGGCCCACCGCCTCACCCAGCGATTCCTCACCACCGTGTGGGTGATCAAGCAGTTCCTGCCGATCCACATCACCGTGCGCGGCTCCGAAGACGGCCCCGGCGAAGTCACCGTGCGGCGGTAGGGAGGGATTGTCACGCAAAGGCGCAAAGTTCGCAAAGGGGCCCTTCGTGGCCGCAATCGTCCCGATTGTCGGTCCCGGTGCCCCGTGGCTGGCGATTATTTCACGCAGAGGGCGCAGAGTTTCGCCGAGACGGCCCCTCGGGACTGACCCCAACGGGGTCACGGACGGTAGCCCGGGGTCGTCTCCGGACGAACCCCGGGTTGGGCGCACCGCAAGACGCCGACCCCGGCGGAGTCCGTTGCATTGTGTCGAGGGAATCCCGTGCCACCCCCGTGTCGGGGGTGCCTCAGGTTCGCGAGCGCGGCCCAAAAGGTCATGGCACGGCGCTGGACGATCTCAATGCAACGGGCTCCGGCGGGGTCGCACAAATACGGGGCTCTGGCACCCCTCCAGGGTGCGGCCATGGGGGGC
>CAYJMZ010000327.1:0-3045 GCA_964370995.1 uncultured Fimbriimonadaceae bacterium
CGGTAGCCCTTGGCCTCCAACCCGCGGAAGAGAGCCATCGAGACCAGCTCGCTTGGATGGACCACCATCACCGCGAGGGAAGACCTGCGCCGGCCCATAACCGCCTTCCTGATTTGGCCCACGACTGCCTCCATTGTAGTGGAAGGACCCCTTCGCGGAGGGGACCCCCAGCGGGCGTCAGCCTATCCCCCTCCTCCGTGGTGCAGCTCGCGGTGCCCGTGGTGGCCGGCTCGTCCGCCACGTCAGGGGGCATCGGGTTGGCCATCCTGGGCCGAGATCTTTTTAGAGTGCGCTAACGAAGTTCGCGCTTTCGCGTGCGGCGGAGCCGCTCCCCGCGCGGTGCCCGCTACGCGGCGCGGTGCCCGCTCCGCGGGGTTGGAAAGCGCGGACCGGGAGTCCGCGCACTCTCAAACCGGAGCTCCAGCGGTAATCTCCGCGCCATGTTGCGTGCCCTTCTGTTGCTCGCCGTTGCCTGCGCGGCGCTTCCCGGCCCGGCCCAACCAAAGCCCCTCGATGCTCGGCAGACGCGGCTGATCGACCTGGCGCTTCACCCTTACGACCAGCCGGATACGCCGGGCGTGGCGGTGGAGGTCGTGCGTGGCGGCACCGCGGTGTATCGGCGCGCGGTGGGCATGGCGGACCTCGAGCGAGGCGTGCCCCTCACGCCCGAGCACGTGTTCTTCATGGCGTCGGTCTCCAAGCAGTTCACGGCGATGTGCGTGCTGCTCCTCGAAGAGCAAGGGAAGTTGAAGCTCGACGACGACGTGCGCAAGGTCATCCCCGAACTGCCCGAGTACGGCGACATAATCACGATCCGCAACCTGCTGTCGCACACCAGCGGCATCCACGATTACTACTCGCTCAACGAACTGCGCGGCATTGACATCGAGAGCTTCTACACCGATGCCGAGATCCTCGCGCTGATCTGCCGGCAGAAGGAACTGAACTTCAAGCCGGGCGAGAAGTACACGTACTCCAACTCGGGCTACTTCCTGCTCAAGACCATCGTGGAGCGAGTGGCAAAGCAGCCGCTGCAGGCGTTTGCCAAGGCGCAGATCTTCGAGCCCCTGGGCATGACCCACTCGCGGTACCAGGAGGGGGTGGACATGCTGGTCTCCGGTCGCGCGCTGGCGTATGGCGGCACCGTGGAAAGGGGCTTCAAGAACGCGCACAACAGCGATGCGGTCGTCGGCGCGCGCGGGTTGCTCACGACGCTGGACGACGTCGCCCTGTGGCTCGGTAACTTCGGGCACAACAAACTCGGCAAAGGGCGTCCCGAACTCATCGCGCGCCTCACGACGCCCGTGCCTTACACCGACGGCACCGCCGCCACGTACGCGTGCGGAATCATCGCCCGCGACGTGCGCGGTGTGAAGAGGCTGGCGCACACCGGGTTCTTCGCGGGCTACCGCACGCGCGTGAACCTCTATCCCGACGCCGACACGATGATCCTCGTGTTCGCGAACTCCTACGAGATCAACCCCGACACGCTGTCCGACCGCATCGAGGAGATTGTGCTGGGCGGTGCCATGGCGAAACCCAAGCCCGTGGAGAAGCCGCGCGCCGCCGTGCGGGTGCCGTTCGATCCCGCGGCGTCCGCTGGCATGACGGGGCTGTACCTCGACGACGAGAACAACCTCATCGAGGTGGTGGTGGGCGATGACGGTCTGCTTGTCGTGTCGGGCGGCTCGGTGCTCCGGCGCCTGGACGCGGAGGGGGTGGACCAGTTCTGGGATGCCTCGAGCGGCGACGAGGTCCGCTTCGTGACCACCGGCGGGCGTGCGGTAGGCATCGAGGTCAAGCCCAAGGACGGCAAGGTGCGCAAGTTCGTGCGTCAACCGCGCGTCGCGTACGACAAGGCCGCGTTGGAGCGGTTTGTAGGCACGTTCGGGTGTGCCGAGGTCGAGGGCGTGCACCGCATCGCATTCGACGGCGAAGCTTTGGTGCTCACGGTGCGCGACAAGAAGAACCCGATGACGGCGTTGCCCAACGGCGACTTCACGTGCCCACTGGGTCGAATCGCCTTCGCCCCGGACGCGAAGTCGTACGTTGTGCACGGCAGCCGCATCAAGCGCATGCCCTTCGTGCGACGCTGAGTGACCGGGGACCACGACTCATTCCGCATCATGGCCGACCGCACGGAAACTGGCCCCGTTGCAGGCAAGGGTCGCTTATACTCCTAGGGTTATGCAAGGCAGGCGTTTGTTGCGGATGGTTTTGGCGGCGATGGGATGGGGCGCCCTTACGCTGGGTTTGGCGGGCGGGCCATTGCCTGAAGGGCGGAAGGCCGAGCCGATCGAGTACAACCGCGACATCCGGCCGATTCTCTCCAAGTGCCTCGGGTGCCATGGCCCCGCGTCGGGCACCGGCACCGCGGGCCTAAGGGTGGACGCGTTCGACACCGCGACCCGCGTACTGCCCAGTGGACGGCGTGCGATCGTGCCGGGCCACCCTGAACAGAGCGAGATGATCCGCCGAATCCGCCTGCAGGGCCCCGACGTGATGCCGCCGCCGGACTCGCACAAGACCCTTTCTGCGGAGGAGAAGGACGCGCTTGAGCAGTGGATTCGCGAGGGTGCCGTGTACAAGCCGCACTGGGCGTTCGCGCTCCCGAGCAAGCCCGAACTCCCGCCGGTGCGCGACACGAAGTGGGTCCGCAACGCGATCGACCGGTTCATTCTCGCGCGGCTTGAGCACAACGGCTTAAGGCCCGAGCCCGAGGCCGACCGCTCCACGCTTCTGCGCCGGGTGACCCTCGACCTTACCGGCCTACCGCCCACGCCAGCCGAACTCGAAGCATTCCTCGCGGACGCATCCCCAACGGCCTACGAAAGGGTCGTCGATCGGCTGCTCGCCTCGCCCCGGTACGGGGAACGGATGGCCATGGATTGGATGGACATCGCGCGCTATGCGGACTCCAACGGCTACCAGGCCGACTTCGAGCGGTTCCAATACCGATGGCGCGACTGGGTGATCGACGCGTTCAATAGCAACATGCCGTACGACGAGTTCACCGTCGAGCAGATCGCGGGAGACCTTCTGCCC
>CAYJMZ010000328.1:0-2471 GCA_964370995.1 uncultured Fimbriimonadaceae bacterium
GCGGGACGCTCGCTGCCACGAAGGCAAGCGATCAGCACGCTGCCACGGGATTATCCCAACTCCATGCAACAGCCTCCAAGCTTTGCGCAACTCCCCGCCCCCCCCACCCCAAGTAGACTCCCGGCGTGGAGGCCCCTCGCCCGAAGGTCAGGTGGATGTGGCTGCTGGTCGGCGCGGTGGCCGTGGCGGTGCTCCTTCCCTTGGCGATTGAGCACTTCCGCATCCGGGCCGAGCTCGGGCGGGCGGCTTCGACCCTCCCGGCGGAGTTGGCGAAGGCGCGGGCGCTGAACATCCCCCTTGAGTGGGACGACCTCGACCCTCACCTGCCGCCCGAGCAGAACGCCGCGCCCCTCTACCTTCAGGCGATCGCCAAGTTCAAGAAACTGCCCCCGGAAACCGTGCAGGATCTGTTCCCCGTGAGGGGCGCGCTCGACGCGCCAAAGAGGCGGAAAGCGCTGGAGACGTACGTGGACGTCCTCCCGCTGCTCGAACGCGCGTCCCGCGTGCCGCACTGCTTCTTCGAGCGCGACTGGAGCAGGGTGTGGAATGAAGGCCTCGCCCCCCTGGCCCAGATGAAGACGCTCGTGAAACTCGCGTGCGCGAAGGCGGAGTGGGAGGCGCGAGCGGGACGCATGGAGTCCGGGATCGCATGGCTCCAAGTTGGGGCAACGCTGAGTCGGCACGTCGGCGAAGAACCGTCGCTTATGGGCTGGATGACCCAAGGCTCGGCGGAATATATCGTGACGGGCTCGCTCCAGCGCATCGTTGATCCCGAACAGATCACGGACAGACAGATCACGCTCTTGCGGTCGGTGGTGGACAAGATGGGGGCCGACCCGATCCGAGGGTTGCAGGGGGAGTTTGCGTTGCGCTTCCACTTCTACGAAGGGCTCGATGAGATGCTGGCCGAGTACCATCCCCGGGATGGATGGTGGGGAATCACCGAGGCCTTTGGATACTCGCCGTTCGGGCAGCAGTTCAATCCACGCGCGTTCCTCCCGGCGATGCAGGACCGGAAGCTCGTGGAGCGCGCGTATCAAGCGCGAGTTCTGAGCCGCTGGATCCCCTACCTCCAGGAGGTCAAAGCCGCCTCCGGAGATCCCAAACGCCTCGATCGGGCCTCGACCAACCTCCAGATTGCCATCACCAAAGGCACCAACCGGATCGATCGGGCGGAGGGTCAGCTGTCGGATTACGAAACCTCGACGAGCTACAAGCGTAAGGTCGCAGGGCACCGCATGGCCCTCCAAGCGCTCGATGTGCTCGCATTCCGCGTGCGCACGGGCCGCCTCCCAAAGACGCTCGCCGAAGTCGGCACGCCCCTGCTCGACCCCTTCGACGACAAGCCTCTGCGCTACAAACCCCTGCCCCCGGGGTTCTTGCTGTACAGCGTCGATGCGGACGGGAGCGACGATGGCGGCATCCCCCGCAGCAGGGGAACCGCAGGCGACTTGCCGTTCCCAATTCCGAAACGGCCGTAAGCCTGCCAGACTCCGTTCTTAGAGTGCGCGGACTCCCAGTCCGCGCTTTTCGATCCCGCGGAGCGGCGCTCGTCACGGCCCGGGGAGCGGCTCCGCCGCACGCTAGAGCGCGAACGGGAGTTCGCGCACTCTAATAACCGAAGGCGCATCCCCGCACCCCGTTCAACCGTTTACTCCATGGACAGCCAGAACCTCTTGGCAGGAGTCGAGCGTCCTGTGTACGAATGGTAGTTGGGTGATGAAGTGGGCGCTTGCTCTTGCTTTCCTTCTCGTCAACGCGGCAGCACTTGCGGCGGACCTCTCGCTGTCCGTTCGCCCCCTGTTTGAGGGCAAAGCGATGCTCCAGGGGCCGACGCCCTACGTCGCAACGGTTTCGAACCGTGGGCCGGACGCTCAGGGCCGGATCGTGGCAAATTTGGCGGACGCCGGAACGGTCGTGTATCCGGTCAACCTCCCACGCGGGAGCACCAAGCAGATCACCGTGATCGTCTCCGCGCAGGCGCAGTACTCGGGCATCGAGATCGTGCTCGACACCGATCGCGGGCGCGTCGCCAGAACCGTTCGCCCCGAGTACGGCTACAGCGCCGAGGGCAGCGCTCTGCTCATCGGAGGCTCGTCGGGCGACCTCGCGTTTCTTAACCCCTCGCCCGCGCTCTACGTGCCCGCCGACACCGCCCCGGACCGCCCGATCCTGTACTCGGCGTTCGACTTCGTGGTGCTTTCCGAGACCGCCGAACGGATGTCCGACTCCGCGGTGCGCGCCCTCCAAACGTGGCTCGTGGCGGGCGGCACCGTGGCGCTGCTGGGCGGCGCGTCGAGCCCGTTGCTGCACGACCCGCGTTGGGCGCCCTTTCTGCCGATGGCCCCCACGGGCGCGCGGGACGTGATGGTGTCCCGCTCGGTCGAGCAGATCTGGGGCCGCCGAATGCCCAACGAACCGATCTCGGTGACCGTGGGACGGGTCGCGGGCGCCCGCCACCGCGTCGCCGT
>CAYJMZ010000328.1:2481-3034 GCA_964370995.1 uncultured Fimbriimonadaceae bacterium
GGCGGTGGACAAACTCTGGGGGCGCCGAATGCCCGACGAACCGGTTGCGGGGACCCGGGGGGGGGGCGCGGCCGCGGGCCAGGTGCGCGCCTCGGGGCCCATTCCCTTGGTGATCGAGCGATGTGCCGGCGGGGGCCGGGTGGTCCAGTTCGCGTTCAACCCGTTCGACGAACCCCTGCGCACGTGGCAGGGCCTCAACAAGCTGTTTGCCCGTCACCTGCCGCCCCGCCGGAACACGATCAAGTCGCTGGGCAGCGGAAATGGAGACGCGGGGACATTCATGCCCACCTGGTTAGCTCCACCGCCCGTCCCCGGTTCACCTTCGATCTCGGCGGCCCGTGCATACACGCCCCCACAAGACGCCTTCAACCTGGAGCTTCCCCCGTGGGACAGGGTGCTCACCCTGCTGATCGTGTACGCGGTGCTTGTCGTGCCCGTCAACCTGCTCGTGCTGCGTCGGTTGCGCAAGTCCGAGTGGGCGTGGGTCACCGCGCCGATGCTGAGCCTCGGGTTCGCGGCCGCGTTCTTCTCGTTTGCGGGCACTTTGTACAAG
>CAYJMZ010000329.1:0-3031 GCA_964370995.1 uncultured Fimbriimonadaceae bacterium
GGCGCCCGCGGCGGGCCCGTCGCCATCGCGCACGATCTCGCCCACGACCCCGCGGCACAGCTTCTTCTCCTCGGCGATCTTCGTCACGTTGGTCGGCAGCCAGCCCGTGTTTTGCACGGCAAGGCGGATGCGCGTGACGCCGCCCTCGAGGGGTTCGGTCTTCAGCTCTCGCAACTCAAGTTTGGGAGAAGCCAGCGCCTGCCACACGACCCAGTCGCTGAACGGGGCCACTTCGGCCTCGAGAAACTGGGGCGGCGGGTTCCGGAACGCATGGTGGCTGTCCCAACCTCCGATCTCGATCGAGCCCAATTGCGGGTGCTCGAACGGGGTCCAGTCGATGTACCCCTTGCCGCCGAGTTTGTCGTCGGCCCACTTGAGCAACTTGAGGTCGTCCTCCACCGGATGCTCGCGGAACCAATCGATGTACTTGTAGTCGGTGATGCCTGCCTGGCGTTGAGGAGACCAGATCTCGGTGGTCCACGCGTACACCCCGCGGCCCTCGTACATCCAGTCGTCGAACACGCCCGTGATCACCTCTTTTGGGTGGTACTTGAACTCGTGGAAGTTGCTGATCGCGGGATAGCCGGTCATCTGCTCGCCGACCGCGCCGATCTCCTTGTAGGCCCAGATGTCCTCGGCCGGGAGCTCGTCGTCGGGTTTGCGGCTGGGGGGCCGCAGGTGGACGCCGCTGAACGTGTGGAACGCCACGGCGCCGCAGATGTTGGGTCGGTCGCAGATCGCCGAAACCGCGGCCCGAATCTCCGGCTCGCTGGTGGGGAAGGGGCCCGCTCCGTGCTGCTCGGGCTCGGGACGCCACGCCAGCGGAAAGTTGCGGTTGAAGTCGAGGCCTTCGGGGACTTGGCGGCTGCGCATGGTCATGCCGTCGAAGTGGTGGAACAGCCCCTCCGGCATCACCCGGTAGTAGGTCCCGCCCGTGTCGCCGGGCTTGCGGCGCTCGAGCAGCCGCGGCTCGGACTCGCACACCTTCCACGGGCCGTTCGGGTCCTTTACGCGCATGTTGAGGATGCGCCCGTCGCCGTCGATGTCCTTGCGCTCGAGGCCGTAGGGGTCCTCCTCCTCGAAGGGGTAGGGACGCGTGCCGGAGCGGATCACGCGGGGAGGGTCCTCCAGCGCCCAGTCCGCGCCGTCGGGGTTGAGGCGAGGCACCAGGTAGAACGCGCGCGTGTCGAGGGCGCGTGTGATGGCGTCGTCCTTGCCGTGCTTGGTGCAGAGGGCGTTGACGAGGTAGAGCACCGCCGTCGACGCGCTGACCTCGGACGCGTGGATGTTGCCGTCGCACCAGAACGCGGGCTTGTCCGCAGCCGGTCCGGTCGCCGAGTTCGTCACGGCAACCAGCCAGATGGTCTTGCCCTCGTGCGACGTGCCGATGGACTCAAGTCCGACGAGTGCCGGGAACTCCGCCGCGTAGGCCTGCAGCAGGGCCGTGAGTTCGTCGTAGCGGTAGTAGCGGTCGAACGCGATCTCAGGCATGGCGCGAGATTACCTATCAGGGTGCTGAAGAAGGGGCTTGCACCCTATGTTCTCGCGCCACGGACGTTTCCGATCCCGTGCCACCCTCATCTTGGGGGTGCGCTAGGTGAGAACTCTCGGCGAAAGCACCCCCGACACGAGGGTGGCACGGTTGCGGGGCCTTCTTCAGCACCTTGTGCCCATGCCTTCGCCCCCGATCCAACGAAGCGCCAGGTTTCCGGTTGGATCGACAATCGGGACGATCGCGGCTACGAAGGCGAAGGGGTCATAATCGCCGTGATGGAACGCCCGAGTTGGGACACGTACTTCATGCGGTTCGCCCACCTTGCGGCGGAGCGGGCCACGTGTCCGCGTCGGCAGGTCGGCGCGTTGATCGTGCGCGACCGGCGCATCCTCGCCACGGGATACAACGGCGCGCCGCGGGGGCTTCCGCACTGCCCCGAGGGCGGGCCCGAGCACGACTGGCCGCGGGGGTGCATGAGTGCCGGGCACTGCATCCGCTCGCTGCACGCCGAGCAGAACGTGCTGCTGCAGGCCGCGATGATCGGAGTGGCTTGCGAGGGTGCGACGATGTATGTGACATGCCAACCGTGCAACGCCTGCGCGAAGATGATCATCAATGCGGGAATTCGGACGGTCATCTATGAAGGCGACTATCCCGACGACTTCTCGAAGGAGCTGTTCCGGGACGCGGGGCTGGACGTGTTCCTGTACCGCGAGCACGGGCTGGAGAGGCTGGACCTCGGCGCATGATCGACCTCTCTGATTTCTGGGGGGTGGTGCAGGCCAAACCGCTCGCGGGATTTCGCGCGCCGCTGCTGACCGGCGCGATCGCGATGCTCGTAACATACGTTCTCACCCCGTGGGTGCGCTCTCTTGCCATCCGGAAGGGGGTGATGGACGATCCCAAGGCGGACGAGCGGCGCGTTCACACGGAGCCCACTCCGCGATGGGGTGGCTTGGCGATCTTTGCGGGCATCGCGGTAGCCCTCCTCGTGGTGATGCCGTTCGCCTTCCCGCATCTGATCTTCCCACGCTACCTTCAGGCCATTGCGGTGGGGGGTGTGCTGATCGTCGTCATGGGCGCCCTCGACGATTTGTATCAGTTCAGTGCGTCTATCCAGGCGATATTCCTGCTTCTGATTGGAGTGGGTATCCAATTCTGGTTTGGCTCGGGGGGGCGGCTGCAAATCAGCGGGATGGCCGATCCGTTCTCGGCGGCGGGCGGGTGGTCAGACTTCGGCTGGGCCGCCGTGCCGATCACGGCGATCTACCTGTTCGTGATCACGAAAACGATGGACACGATCGACGGGATCGACGGCCTTGCCGCAGGTATGGCGGCGATCGCCGGCGGCACCCTCTCGGTGATCGCAACCTACTTCGTGTTGGACTCGAATCCTCAACGGGCCGCAGAGCTCGGCCGCTCGTTTTGGCAGGAACTGCCGCGTATCGCCATCATCGCCGCTGCCCTCGCGGGGGCGGCTTTGGGGTTCCTCAAGCACAACTACAACCCCGCGAAGATCTTCATGGGCACCGGGGG
>CAYJMZ010000330.1:0-2990 GCA_964370995.1 uncultured Fimbriimonadaceae bacterium
ACCCACACCTCATCAAAGCCCGGAACCCGAATTCTTAAGCTTGACGGACATCTAGCTCAACATGCGCTACTGGCGAAGCAGGTGCCGCTTCACAAACTCCAACACCTTCCCCGCAAACGAGGCGCGATCAACCCCGGGGGCGAAGACGCACTCGATGCCCAGGGCGTCCATCCTCTCCTTGAGCGCCTTGCCGAAGCGGGGGTGGTGGATTCCGATGGCTTGGTTGGTGATGGGGGTGTCGAGGTCGGAGTTGTACGCGAGGAGCGCCGGCGCATCGCCTTTGGAGAGGTGGTGGAGCGGGGAGATCTCTTCGAACACCTTCGCGGTCTCGGGTTTCGGGTCGTCGAACTCGGCGATGGGCACGCCGTAGAGTTGGATCAGCGCGCCCTCCTGATAGATGCTCTGACCGGGAAACAGGGTTTTGATGAAGCGCGGGTCGTAGCTGGTCTGGCCGTTGAACACCGCCGTGCACGTCAGGCGGGTGGATTCGCGCAGAACGGGGTCGGGGTTTTTGGGGTCCGCGAGGTCGTCGTGGAACCCCAGCCACAGCGAGATGCCCGCACCCGCAGAACCGCCCGTGGCTGCGAAACGGGATTTGTCTATGTTCCACTCCTGGGATTTGGAGCGAACGAACTGAACGGCACGCGCGGAGTCCAGGAACTGCGCCGGGGCCTTGGCCTCGCCCGACAAGCGGTACGTGATCGCCACCACCGAGATGCCCGCGTCGAGGCACCCACGCAGGATCTGGGGGTCCACGTTCTTGTTCCCACCGCGGAAACCCCCGCCGTGGATCGACACGAGCACAGGCGTCGGCGTTTCAGACTTGGCGAGCCACACGTCCATCACGTTGCGCGGGGAGGGTCCGTACGACACGTCGGGGTGCGTGGGCCCCATCGGGCGCTGGGCGAGGACGACGAGAGCGAGCAGTTCAAGCATGAGCGTTCATCTGCGTCCATCTGCGCCCATCTGCGGTCAAGTCCGGAAGAACCACAGTTGGGCGCAGATGAACGCTGATGGGAGGGACGATGGCGGAGTGCACACGTTCACTGTGGGAGCCGCGCATGTCCGGACGCTCAACACTCAACACTTCACACTCAACACTCGCACCCGCAAGTATCCTGCCCCCATGTCCACACCTCGCCTCTACTCCGACCTTGCGTGGGTGTGGAACTACCTCAGCCCGCCTTCGCACTACGGTGAGGAGGTCGCGACGTTCCATCGGCGATTCGTGCGCGGGGGCGTTCCTGCGCAGGGCACGGTGCTGCACCTGGGCAGCGGGGGCGGAAGCGTCGACTCGCACCTCAAGCAGAACTACCGGGTGACCGGCGTGGACCTCAGCCCGGCGATGATCGAGATCGCGCGCGGGCACAACCCCGAGGTCGAGTACGTGGTCGGAGATATACGGGACGTACGCCTGGGCCGCACGTTCGACGCGGTGCTCCTGCACGACGCGTCCACGTACCTGCTGACGCCCGAGGAGATGCTCGCCGCCTTCCGCACGGGCGCCGCACATTTGAGGCCGGGTGGGGTGATGGTCTACCTCCCCGAGGAGTTGCGGGGCCGCCTGCACCAGCACGAGACGCGCGTGCGCACAATCGGCGACGAGGCGCTGTCCGTGACGACCGTCGAGGTGGATTTCGACCCCGACCCCGACGACGGCTGGTTCGAGATCACGTTCGTGTTCCTGATCCGCCGCGCGGGCGTGCTGGAGGTCGTGCACGACACCCACCGCATGGGCGTGTGGGAACTGGACGACCTGCTGGCCCTCATCCACGAGGCGGGGTTTGAGACGCTGGTGGAGCCGTGGGAACTGAGCGACCTCCAGCCTGACGAGGAGTATCCGCTGGTGACGGCGACGTTGGGGCGAAAGCCCGGAATCTAACCGCAGATGGGCACCGATGGGCACAGATCGGACCGGAATCTGGATCTGTGCCCATCGGCGCCCATCTGCGGTTAGATTCCCGCTTTCGCGTCAGACCTACTTGCGCCGCCGACGGAGCAGGGCACCGGCACCCAGCGCGAGCGCGAGCATCGAAGCCGGCTCGGGCACGGCGGTCACACCAAAGTTGTCGATCGCGAGGCCCGCGTCGTTGCCGACGTTGTTCACGTCCTGCCAGCGCACAAACATCGACTCTCCGACCGCGAGCGGCGTGTTGAAGGTGATCGTCGCAGACCTTGCGGCCTGGTTGGCGGGGTCGTTCCCGTCCAGTGCGCCATTCGTGGTCACCGGAGGGGGGCCGACAAGGTCAAGATCCGTAACAGCGGTGAACCCACTGGCGACGCTCAAGTAGTTCGCTGCGTTGACCCCCGACGTCGTCGAGAATGCGTAGGAAGCGGCGATGATGTTCAGCGTGCTGGTCGAGGAGCGCCAGTTCTCCTGCGTAAAGCTGAGCGTGATGCCCGACAGCGAGCCTCCCGAAGAGTTGAGGAGTTCGACGCCAAAGCCGGGGATGTTCGTTCCCGAGGCGATCGAGCCCAAGGCCCTCTCGGCAACCGAGACGGCGCCATAGCTGTAGATCGCGCCGGAGTTGGCAGAACCGTCGCTGGCCACGAGGTTCATCGGGGCGGTGCCCGTTCCACCAAGCTTGACGCCGTCGAACGTCGATCCCGTAATCGGGGACTGCACGCCCACGGTCGCGCTGAACAGCCCGGTAATCGTGGTCGTCGGAAGCCCGTCGAAGTTCTCGCTAGCGGTCATTGACGCGTTGATGACCAGAACCGCGTTCGCGGCGCCGGCCACACCGACCAAACCGATGGCAAACAGTGCTCTCTTCATCTATCCATCCTCCACAAGACGTCGGGGACGTACCCCGCAACTCTACTGATCATACTATCCGACACGGTCCCGCCAACCGGTTTTGAGGGACATGAACTCCGTAGAACCGGTGTTTGTACCAGGCTCGGGGGAGGGGGGCATAGGCGTTAGAGTAGGCAAGATTGGGGCTCTCCGGGAACCCTTCCCCCGGAGTCCGCGATCGGGGGGAGGGCAG
>CAYJMZ010000331.1:0-2975 GCA_964370995.1 uncultured Fimbriimonadaceae bacterium
GGGGGTTACGGGGGGCCGCCCCCCGGCGGGGGGGCGTGGGCTCGGGGGGGGGGCTAGAAGAGTTTGGTGCCGTTGGGGAGGGGGCGTTCGGGTTGGGCGAGGACCACGAGGGTGGGTTCGCGTTCAAAGCCCGTGATCAGCACTTGGGACTCGAAGCCGGCGATCATCTTCGGGGGGAGGTTGAGCACTCCGAGAACCTGCCGTCCGACGAGGTCAGACTTTGCGTACAGGCTCGTGATCTGGGCGCTGGATTGCCTGATGCCGTAGGGTCCGAAGTCCACCCACAGCTTGTACGCGGGGTTGCGGGCCTCGGGGAAGTTCTCGGCGCGCACGATCGTGCCCACGCGCAGTTCCACCGCCTCGAACTCTTTCCATTGAATGGGCTTCATCGTCGTTGGTCGTTGGTCGTTTGTCGTTTGTCGTTTGTCGTTTGTCGTTGGTCGTTCGGATTCGGATCGGGTCCGTCCCCCTCCGAACCACAAACGACCAACGACCAACCGCCAACTACAAACTACCCTCTATCCCTTCGGCGTAAAGCTTGTGCCGCACCCGCAACTGCGCGCGGCGTTGGGGTTTTCGAACTGGAAGCCGCCGCCGATGAGGTTGCCGGTGAAGTCGAGGGTGGACCCTTGAAGGTACACGGCCGACTTCGCGTCGCACACGATGCGCACGCCGTCGATCTCGGTTGCGAGGTCGTAGGGCGTCGAGCGCACGTCGATTCTCAGCAAATACTCGAGGCCCGAGCAGCCGCCGCCCTTGATGCCCACGCGCAGGAACGCGCCGTCGCGCCCGTCCTTGGCGAGCAGTTGCTTGAGGCGCGCGACGGCGCCTGCGGTGGGTGCCACGGGGAACTCGGTGCTCATCGTATCCCTCCCGCACGCCGCGGGGGTGCGGAGAGCACCTGAATCGGTGCGTCCGGCGGCGCGGCGGCCTTGAGCAGGTCTGCCAGGGTCACACGGTCGAGCACGTGGTCGATCGCGGCCTGCACGCTGCTCCACAGCGGGCGAAGCGAGCAGTCGTCGGTGTGGGTGCAGGAGGGCTCCTGCCCGGCGTAGCGCTCGCAGAATCCCGATTTGTACATCCGGCCGCCGAGGGCCTCGAGCACGCGGGCCACGGCGATCTCGCCCGGGGGACGCGCGAGCGTGTAGCCGCCACCTTGGCCGCGCGTGCTGGTCAGCAGGCCGTCCTTGCGCAAGACCGAAAGCAACTTGGCCGCGTACGGTTCGGTTAGGCCCTCCGAGCGGGCGATTTCACCGATCGTGCAGATGTCTTCCGCGTGGCGGGCAATCGCCATGAGGCACCGAAGCCCGTACTCTTCCTGTGCGCTGAACTTCATATGAGCCCCAGCTGGAGGCGCGTCTCTTCAGACATGCTCTCGATGGTGAAGGGTGGGTCCCACGTGAGTTCCACCGATGCCGACTTCACACCGGGCGTGTCGCGCACGGCCTGCTCCGCCTCGCCGGGAAGAATCTCCGCCACGGGGCACATCGGCGAGGTGAGGGTCATGAGCACCTTCACGTTTGCGTCCGCGTCCACGTCCACGTTGTAGATGAGCCCCAAGTCGTAGATGTTGATGGGCAGCTCGGGGTCGTACACCTCGCGAAGCGACTCGATCACCTCGCCTTCCAGCAGGGAGCGCTCGATCGGGTTCAGGGCCATCATCCCTCCCCCTCGGTGGTTGTTTGGGCACCCGACGCGTGCAGCGCAGCTTGAAGGGTGTGCCACGACAGGCTCGCGCACTTGACGCGCATGGGGAACTCCCGCACGCCCGCCAGCGCCGCCAACTGCTCTTCGCGCTCGCTGAATTGGGGCATCGACCCCTCCTCGGTGAGCATCGCCAGCACCTTGGCGAACAGCGCGTCCACCTCCTCGATCGGACGCCCTTTGACTGCCTCGGTCATCAGGGAAGCCGAAGCGGTTGAGATCGCGCACCCGAACCCGTGGAACCTCACGTCCGCCACGCACCCGTCGCGCACGGTGAGTTCGACCCGCACCTGGTCGCCGCACAGGGGGTTGTGCCCGTCAGCGGTGTGGTCGGCGCCCTCGAGCACGCCCGTGTTGCGCGGGTTCTTGTTGTGGTCGAGGATGACCTCCTGGTAAAGCTCGCGAAGTTCGGGATCCATCAGCCGAACATCTCCTTGACGGCGAGGAGGCCCTGCACGAGGCGGTCGACATCGTCGGTGGTGTTGTAGAGCCCGAAGGACGCGCGCACCGTCGCAGGCACGCCGAGCCGAGCCATCAGCGGCTGTGCGCAGTGGTGGCCGGTGCGCACCGCGATGCCCATCGTGTCGAGCACCGTGCCCACGTCGTGCGGGTGTACGCCCTCCACGACGAACGAGACCGAGCCGGCGCGTTCCACCGGCGCCCCGAGGATTCGCACGCCCGGCACCGCGCCGATCTCCCGAAGGGCGTATGCCAGCACCGCGTCCTCGTGGGCGCGCACGCCGTCACTATGTGCGGCGAGCAGCATGTCGATCGCCGCTCCCAGGCCCACGGCGCCGGTGATGTTGGGCGTGCCGGCCTCGAACTTGGCGGGGATCGGCGCGAAGGTGCTTCGCCCGAAGGTCACAGTCTCGATCATCTCGCCGCCGCCCTGATACGGAGGAAGGGCCTCCAGCAGGTCTGCGCGCCCGTACAGCACGCCGATGCCCGTGGGACCGTACATCTTGTGCCCCGCCAGCGCATAGAAGTCCGCGCCCAGCGCACGCACGTCGATGGGCAGGTGGGGAGCGCCTTGGGCCCCGTCCACCACAAGCACCGCGCCGCACTCGTGGGCGATTCTGGCGATTTCGCGCACGGGGTGGACGGTGCCCAGGGCGTTCGACACGTGGCCCACGGCGACCACGCGCGTGCGGGGACCCACCAGGGTCTCGAGGGCATCGAGGTCCAGGTCGCCGTCATCCCTCATGGGGGCGACCTTGAGCGAGGCCCCGCTGCGCTCGCACGCGAACTGCCACGGCACGATGTTCGAGTGG
>CAYJMZ010000332.1:0-2954 GCA_964370995.1 uncultured Fimbriimonadaceae bacterium
ACAACCCCTCGAATAGCTTCATGGGCACCGGGGGAGCGCAACTCCTCGGGTTCATGCTGGCGTGTCTGTGCATCGTCGGGGTTATTAAGACCGCGGCCGCACTGGCGCTGATCGTGCCGATTCTCGTGTTTGGCGTGCCGATCTTGGACGCGGTGAACGTCGTCGTGCGCCGTCTCATCAGCCGGCAGCCGATCACGCAGGCGGACAAGCGCCACCTGCACCACCAATTGTTGGCTCGGGGGCTGTCCCAGCGCCAGGCGGTTTGGGTGCTCTACCTCGCCGCGATTACGCTTTGCGGGGTGCTTTTGGTGGTGGTGAGGCTGTATGGGTAGGCCGAAAATCGCGTGCATCGTGGGCACACGGCCCGAGGCGATCAAGATGGCCCCGGTCGTGCTCGAACTCCGCAGGTTTCCCGAGGTCGAAACGCTGCTCGTCAGCACCGGGCAGCACCGCGAGATGCTGGAGCAGGCGTTGGGGGCGTTCGACCTCGTGCCCGACCACGACCTGGCGATCATGGAGCACGGTCAGACCCTCGCCGACGTGACCGCGCGGGCGGTGTCGGGGCTCGACGCGTGGATGGCCCAGGGCAAGCCCGACCTGCTGATCGCGCAAGGCGACACCACCACGACCTTCGCGGCGTTCCTCGTCGCGTTCTACCGGGGGGTGCGGTCGGCGCACGTCGAGGCGGGGTTGCGCACCGACCGCATCGACAACCCCTTTCCCGAGGAGTTCAACCGACGCGCGGCGGGGCTGGTCGCGTCGATTCACTTCCCCCCCACGCAATGGGCCGCCGACAACCTGCTGCGCGAAGGGAAGGACCCCGCCGCGGTGTTTGTCACCGGCAACACCGGCATCGACGCCGTGCGCGCGATCGCCCCGCGTCTGCCGCAGGAGTGGGCCCTGGATCACCTCGGCCGCGTCTTGGTGCTGACCACCCACCGGCGCGAGAACTGGGGCGAACCGATGCGCGCGATCGCCCGGGCGGCCCTCGAGATCGTGGAGGCGTGCCCCGACGTGTTGCTGATCGTGCCCATGCACCGCAACCCGAGGGTGCGAGAGGTGCTGGAGGGCGTGCTGGGCGGGCACCCGCGCGTGCAGCTGATCGAGCCGCCCGATTACGCCCGATTTGTGAAGCTGATGCAGCGCGCGTCCCTGATCCTCACGGATTCGGGCGGCGTGCAGGAGGAGGCGCCGGCGTTCGGGGTTCCCGTGTTGGTGCTTCGCGACACCACCGAGCGTCCCGAAGGGGTGCATGCGGGTACGGCCGCACTGGTCGGAACGGACCGCGCCCGGATCGTGTCGGTGGCGCTCGGGTTGCTGACCGACCCTGCGAAACACGCGTCGATGGCTCACGCCGAGAGTCCCTATGGCGATGGAGCAGCGGCGGCGCGCATTCGGTACGTGGTGACGGATGCATTGGGCGTGGAAAGCCCGGAGGTGGCGATGTGGGCTTGATCGAGGCGATGGTGTTGGGGCTTGTGCAGGGGCTGACCGAGTTCCTTCCGATCAGCAGCACCGCGCACCTTCGGATCGTGCCCGCGTTGGTCGGGTGGCCAGACCCCGGGGCGGCGTTCACCGCGGTGATCCAACTGGGCACGCTCGCCGCCGTGCTCGTGTACTTCCGCACCGACCTTTGCGCCGCGGCCCTGGCGTGGTGGCGCAGCCTGCGCGGGGGCACCAACGCGACTTCGGCATCGAGCCGCCTGGGTTGGGCGATCTTCGTGGGCACCTTGCCGATCGTGGTGTGCGGGCTGCTGTTCAAGGCCTCCATCGAAAACGAACTTCGCTCGCTGCAGGTCGTGGCGTGGTCGCTGATCGTGATGGGTTTGGTGATGGGGATCGCCGATCGGCTCGCATACGCTCCGAGGGAACTGGACGAGGTGCGCACCCGCGACGGCTGGTGGGTGGGCATTTGGCAGGCGATCGCACTGATCCCGGGCGCCAGCCGAAGCGGGAGCACGATTTCTGGCGCGCTGTTCTCCCGTTTCGACCGCGCCTCGGCGGCCCGCTTCTCGTTCCTGCTGAGCGTGCCGAGCGTGTTTGCCGCGGGCGTCTACAGCGTCAAGGAGCACGCTCCCGAGATGCGGCACGACTGGGAACCCGTTCTGGTGGCGACGGTGGTTTCCTTCGTCGTGGGGTACGCGTCGATCGCGTTCTTGCTGCGGTACCTGCAGACGCGCGGTCTGTGGCCGTTCGTGGTGTACCGCCTTTTGCTGGGTGTCGCGATCCTGGGCCTGTTGTCGCAGGGCACGCTGAAGCCTGACACGGGGCTGCCGCCCAGCCACGCCGCCCCCGTGGCGGGACGGCCCTAGGCATGTTTCGGCGCAAACCCAAGGAGGCCCTGCAGCCCGAGTGGATGATCGTCGGGTTGGGAAATCCGGGGCCGGAGTACGCGGGCACGCGCCACAACGTCGGGTTCGAGGTGGTGGTGGAGCTGGGGCGCCGGCACAAGATCAAGATCGATCGGGGGCGGCAACGCGCGATGGTGGGCCTCGGGCGCGTCCGCGGAGTGGTGGTTGCGCTGGTCAAGCCGCTGACCTTCATGAACCTCAGCGGGCAGGCCGTCGCGCCGCTGGCCAAGACATGGGGCGTCCCCCCCGAGCGCATCCTGGTGGTGGCCGACGACATCGACTTGCCGCTTGGCCAGGTGCGGTTCCGTACGCACGGGGGCACGGGCGGGCACAACGGGCACAAGAGCATCTCGCAGCTCCTCGGCACCTCCGAGTACCCGCGCTTGCGGTTGGGGGTCGGCAGGCCGGGCGACGACACCATCGAACACGTGCTGAGCAAGTTCAAGCCCGACGAGCGCGTCGACGCCGAACAGAGCGTGTCGAAGGCCGCCGACGCGTGCGAAGAGATGCTGGTGGAAGGGCTGGGAGGGCGACGGGATCTGTAGGTTGGGAAGCGGGAAACGAGAAACGGGAAACGGGTTCTTTTGAGGCCCTTTACCCAAA
>CAYJMZ010000333.1:0-2942 GCA_964370995.1 uncultured Fimbriimonadaceae bacterium
AATCCTCAATCCTCAATCCTCAATCCTCAATCCTCAATCCTCAATCCTCAATCCTTAATCCTCAATCCTTATCCCCGATCCCCGCCCTAATACTCGTACCGTTCGGCGTAGCGGTGCATCGTCTCGATGCGGCGGATCGTGCCGGTGCCGCTGCGCATGACGATCGACTCCGTGAGCGCGTATCCGCGGCGGTAGCGGACGCCCCGCAGCAGGTCGCCCGAGGTGACTCCGGTCGCGGAGAACATCACGTTGCCGCGCGCGAGGTCCTCGGTGCGGAGCACGCGATCCACATCGCCGACGACCATCTTCTCCGCACGTTCGCGCTGGCTGTCGTCGGTAAATATCAGGCGCGCCTGGATTTCGCCGCCGTTGCACACCACCGCCGCGGCGGTGATCACACCCTCGGGTGCGCCGCCCGTGCCCATCAGACCGTCGATGCCCGCATCGGGGTCCAACGCGGCGATCGCGACGGACAGGTCGCCGTCGGGAACGAGGTGGACGCGCGCGCCCGCCTGGCGGATTTCGTTGATCAGCACCTCGTGGCGCGGGCGGTCGAGCACGCCGATGATGAGTTCGTCCGCTTCCTTTCCCAGCGCTTTGGCCATCAACCGCACGTTGACGCGGGGTGGCAGGGAGATGTCGATCACGCCCACGCACTCCTTGCCGACGACCAGCTTGTCCATGTAGCAGTCGGGGGCGTGCATGAGGAAGCCTTCCCCCTCTTCGGCGGCTGCGAGCACGGCAATCGCGTTGGGCGTGCCGTCGGCGCACAGGTTCGTGCCCTCGAGCGGGTCGACCGCGATCAGGATCTTGGGCCCCGTGCCGGTACC
Organism: uncultured Fimbriimonadaceae bacterium; assembly: GCA_964370995.1. Lineage (GTDB taxonomy): Bacteria > Armatimonadota > Fimbriimonadia > Fimbriimonadales > Fimbriimonadaceae > JAMLGR01. The sequence continues at coordinate 831 of CAYJMZ010000333.1, forward strand.
GAGTTCTTCGCCGATGTACAGCATGGGCGCCTCATCGCGCTCGCCCTCCCCGATCACGATCATGCCGCGCATCTCCAGTTCGCCGAGCGTCCGCCGCATCGCCTCGCAGGCGGCCTGGTCGGCCGAGGTGCGGTCGCCCTTGCCGACCCACCGGGCCGAGGACAGCGCCGCGGCTTCGGTCACGCGGAGAAAGTCGAGATGGTGGTTCTTGCTACTTGTCATAAGCGCCTCTGCTTGTCGTCCCACGCATCGTTGCGCCGGGGACTTTCAGTGTATCCGACACCCAGCGTTTCGGTGCAATTGGGGGCTGCGAGAGGAATTGCCGGCACGGCTACACCGGCTGTGGGGCGCCGCCGCGTTCTGCCGAGCGCCATGCGGCTTCGGTGAGGCGGATCACCTCGAGGCCGCATTCGAAGGGAGACTCCACCTGAGCCTCGCCCCGGATCGCGGCCACAAAATTCTCGTCGGGCGTGCACGTGCCGTCGGATGGCGCCACCTCGGTGCGCGCGCCCTTGGCGTCCACGATCGTAAGGCGGCCGTTGCGCAGGAAGAACGACCCCCGCTCGCACCAAACGGTGAACTCCTCGTGCCACGCGTGCGCATCGCCAATGACCGCCACACTGCCCGTCGCTCCGCCCTCGAACGCCACGCACAGGGCGGAGTTGATGTCCACGGGAGTTCCCCGCAAGTCTGTAACGGCCGACACGGATGCCGCGCGCAGACCCGTGCACCACAGCAGCACGTCGAGGAGATGGCTCCCCGAATCGTTGAGCTGCCCCCCGCCGGAGAGTTCGGGCACCTGCCTCCACGTCCCCGCCGTGAGCCGCTTCCACTCCTGCGCCTGGAGGGCCGCCACGTACTGCACCGCCCCCCAGTCCCCGGACGAGACCATCTCCCGGATCAGCCGAAACTCGGGGAGAAAGTGCCGTTGGTAGCCCAGCACGCCAACTTTTCCTGCAGCATCCCGCGCCCGGATCGCAGCTTCGGCATCGGCGACGGTGGTCGCAAGGGGCTTTTCGCAAAGCACGTGCAGGCCCGCGGCGAACGCCTCCTCGATTTGACCCCTGTGCTGCGTGTGCGGCGTGCTGATCTCCACCGCATCCAGCCCCCCGCGCGCCAGCATCTCCGGGTGGGAGCCGTACGCGGGCACGTCCGACAACACCGGATACGCGTCGCGGCACTGGGCGATCTGCGCGGGGTCCGGGTCCGCGAGCGCGACCACGGAAACCCCATCCATCGTCGCCAGCGTGGACAGGTGCCACCGTGCGTTGCCACCACAACCGATCATGCCGATGCGCAGATGCTCCATGCGCCCGTATTTCGCCATGGGGCCTCCGTTCTCCTTCCGCCGCAACCGTGCACCACCCTCGGCTCTCTGCTCGGCATGGTGCAGGCCTCGTTTCTTGTCTACGTGCGCAGATTCCAGAGCTCACTCGTCGCCGAGATGTCCGTTGCGTGCCCTCAGCGAACTCCGCGTGAGACGATTGGCACAGATGTCCGTTCGGCCGCCGTGCGGTGCTGTTGGAACCTGCGAGTCCTCCCAATCGCGACCGGTGGTCCTCTTTCCGGTTGACGGTCGTTCTGCGCTTGATGTGTGGCGCACCACACCGACTTCCGAGGATTGGGCGGACTTGTGGAGACACCGCCCCCCTTCCCAGGCCCAAAGGGCCGCAAGGTGATAGCGAAGGGCAACGCCCTGGGGACTGGCCCCCGAAACCCTCCCGAGTCCTGTAGGGCCGTCACGCCCGATGCCGCCCGACAACGCCGTTTCGGCCCTTCAGGCCTCATCGCCGGGCGTTGGCCCCGTTCCAGGGCGTTGCCCTTCGCTATCACCTTGCGACCCTTCGGGCCTCCCGGAAGATGCGCCGGGCATAGAGCTCACTCGTTCCCCAATCTTCGGTTGCGGCCCATGCTCTATAGAATGAAGCCCTCGTTTCTTGCCGTCGTGCGAAAATTCCAGAGCCCCCCGTCCCCCAGTCGTCAGTCGTCAGTCCTTCAGTTGCGGCGCTCTGCTCTCTGCTCTCTTCGTTGGCACGGATCTTGAAGGGAGTACTGCGTGCCAGACCCCGTCCGGCCGGAGTGAAACCATGCGACTTACAAAGTGCCTTCCGC
>CAYJMZ010000334.1:0-2935 GCA_964370995.1 uncultured Fimbriimonadaceae bacterium
GCTGGGGTCCGGGCCACGCCCGGACCAGGCGATTCACAACCACTTCACCCACCAACGGGCCAACTCCAACGCCGCCGCCACTCGAGGTACCCAGAGCCTGAGCCAAAAGCTCGCGGGACGCCTTGTCGGCCTGCACGGCGAAGTTCTGCTTGTAGGCCCACTGCGCTCTGACCGACTCGGCATCCGGCTCGGAGACGCTGTTGTACGCGCCCCACGTGTGCTCGGTGTAGAGGGCGACGTCGCTCCAGGCCCGCCAAAACCGCTCGGGGTCGTAGGCTGCCGGGTTGCCCATCGCGTTCAGGGTCTCCGCCTGCACCAGCCGGTCGGCGCTCGCACGGTTCATCGCCGTCTCGCGCGACGACGAGCCCGCGCCGTCCTCCCAGTACGGCGTGAAGTCGCCCCGAACCACCGGGATCTTGTGGGCAAACCGGCGCACCAGTTCGTCGCAGGCGTCGGTGACCGTGGAGGCCACGACGCGCGGCACGAGATAGGTCTCGTTCCAATTGCGCACCGCGTAGGGCACATCGGCGTCGATGGGGAAGTTGTCGGTCCCGCTCCACGGCAATGCGATCACGTCGTACGGATAGCGAGCCTCCTCCAACTCCGCGAGTCGGTTCAAGATGTAGCCGTCGATAAAGCCCTTCGTGGGGTCGGCGGTGCGGAAGATCTTCGTTCGGTCGCCGTTGAAGTGGCGCAAGCCGTGGGCAACACCGTACGAAGCGGTCTCCCAAACCAGCACCCGCTCCTTGCCGGACGGGGACACCCAGAAGAACGGCTTGTCCCGCCAGGCGGTCAGCACTCCCCCGATGCGGTCGGACGGGTTGGGCATCAGCACGAGGTTCCTCACCCCCGCCTGGCTCAGCGCCGCAACCGTTCCCCATGTCACACCGGGCACGTCGGTGAGGGTGGCGGTTTTGAGGTCGATCCCGAGGCGATCGCGCAGCGTGGTGGCGAAGCCGTAGCTGCGCATCAACTCCTCCGGCCTGGCCAGCCCCGTCAGCGTGTTGCAGTAGCCCGCCGAGCTGTCCATGATGCCCTTTCGAAAGGCTTCGCGAACCTGGCGAAGCTCGTCCGGGGTGGCGTCCTTGAGGAGGTTGTCGAGGATCCAGGTCGCCTCGCCGTTGAACCGGTAGCGGGAGTCCTGTGGAAACGCGCTTGACTCCTGCGCAATCGCCATCGCGTCGAACAGGTTGGCCCGATGCATCTTCATCACGACCGGCTGATAGTCCGTGTAGCCGATGTCGACGTGGGAGTGGGGAAGAAGATACACGGTCCACGGTCGGACCGGCAGCACCTCGATCCTCTTCTCGACGTTCAGTCCGCCGAGGGCCATGTGCAGGTGCAGTTGGCGCCGCTCCTTCACGGCGGGAATCCGCAGCTCCACGGTCTGCGCCCCGGCCACCACGGTTTTGGACCACTTCCCGAGGCCTTCGATCGAGAGTTCCAGTTGGCCAGGTTTGCCGAGGTTGGTGACTTCGAGCCTGAGCAGTTGCCTCGGGCCCTCGGGGGTTTTCAGCACGACCTGGTCGTTGTGAAGCGTCTCGACGCGCAGGTCGGGTGGAACGGGAACGACCTTGAGTGAGCTTGGCCCGTCAAGGCGAAGCGCGTCGAACACGACCCAGCTTCCACGCTCGTTGCGGATCTGCAGCACGTTCGCTCCCTCGACAAGGGCGCGGGAGGGCAGATCCACCGCCCACGACGCGTGCCGCCCCTTCTCCGGCTTGCCGTTCAAGGCCTCGTCGGCGATGCCCGCAGGCGCCTGCCACACCGAGACGCGCTCGCCGTTCAGCCAAAGCGTGAGTCTTGGAGGTGCGTTGTAGTGCGTTTCGACGAAATCGCAAACGAACCGGCACGGCGCCCTCTTCCCCTGGAGCCCAAAGTAGATCGAGCCCCGGTGCTCGCGGCCGCCGGCCCAACCGTCGACTGGCCCAGGCAGCACATACGGCCACGCGCCGGGTTCGCTCTCGCCCACAACGTACGTCGGATCCGCGCTGTAGAGCCGGTACTGATCCGGCGCCAGCCCAAACCCCGCAGCCGTGCCGTCGAACGCCCCAATCTGCCAAACCGGCGGGCCAACCGCAAGAGCGAAAAGAATGCCAAAGATCACGCCCTCATTCTAGGCGCAAGGTGGCTTCGGCGTCCCGCCGATCTCCGGATCTGTTCCCTTCTTCATGCCTCGGTAGCTTCAGCTGTCGAGGCTAAATGGCGAGCCACTGAGGTCAGGGCTGCCTTCCTAAGCCTCGACAGCTGAAGCTACCGAGGCATGAGGGACGCCGCGATCGTCCTGATTGTCGGTCTCCGGCGCAGCTTTCACCCCCCTCTCAATCCCCCGGAACGCCCCCGTGCACCGCCGACGCACTGCGCCACCGCCTCGAAACGATTGTTCGCGCCGCACTTCTCCCGGATGCGAATCCAATACGACCGGATCGTGGAGATGCTCAGGTCCAAGCGCACGCAGATCTCCTTGTCCGTGAGCCCGTCGCCCGCAAGCCCGATAACCTCCGCCTCGCGCCGAGAGAGCATGGGAGGCGCCTCTTCGACAACGGCTCCGTTCCTGGAAGAACGAGGTGGTAATCATGATCACGCCGCGTCTTGTGAAGGACTGAGGCCATTCGCATCGGAGAGCCCTTCAGCTTCGGTGATCTCGGTCGCGAAGTTCTTCGCCTTGAGGATGATGGTCGGTGCGAACTCAGCCAGTGGCGCGAGGCGCACGCGGAAACTGGCGGCGGCAAACACTGACGCAGGGTGTCAGTTAACGTCGAGAGGCCTTTGTCTCACTTCTGGGCAATACACATCTAGATGTCCGTCAACATTTGATCTTCGGGTAGGGGACCGACACCGCATCGAGCCAGGAACCCGAATTCTAAAGCTTGACGGACATCTAGCAGGGTGCTGAAGAAGGCCGACGCAACCGTGCCACCCTCGTGTCGGGGGT